>NZ_LSIS01000357.1:0-1089 GCF_001556365.1 Blastomonas sp. CCH1-A6
GCCAGGACGACGGCTCGTACAACGTCGTGTGGCAGCGCGCCCAGAAGCGCCGCGATGTCGGTGCCGCGCTCGGCGTCAAGGCGGATGACGATCTGTCGCCGCCGTTCGGCGCCGATGGCGGCCCGGTCGGCAACGGCCCCGATCACGATGCGGGCACCACCGACAACGGCCTGGGCGAAACCACCGCCCCGGTCGAGGAGCCGGTCGGCAAGGGCCGCGGTCGCCGCCAGCGCGTCGCCGAGGACGCCTGATCCACCCCCGGTGCCGTGCACTCCCTCACGGCACCGCATGGCGCACGGGCGCGCCCCCTTTCGCTCCCGCACGCCGAAACTCGGGGCAACGCCGGCACACGGCGTCGCCCTTTTTTTGCTTCATGGGCTCCAGTCCCGATTCAACACCGTATCGGATCGATAATTTAGCTATTCCTTCGCTTTATCGCCGTATAAGCACAGGATATCGCAGTTCGAACCTGGGCCACGCTCAAGGGAAGGGGGTGATGAATGGATAGCCGGGCGAATGGTGATGACACCGCTCGCGGGACCGGCACGTCCACTTCATCACGAGGTCCCGACATGGCCGACCGCGTCTCCGTCTCCATTACGATCGGGGGGAAACTTCCCGCCGATCGACTGCCCGAACTGTACAAACTCGCCGATTTCTACGGCCTCTCGACCGAATGGGGGGGAGAACCGCTTGAATCCGTTACATCCGGCGAACCCCTGCGCCTCCATGCTCACGAGGTCCAGAACGGCAATATCGAGGATATCGAGGACTTCTGCTGCACCAACGACCTTCCGTTCAGGACGTGGTCGGGAGGCTCGCCCGGGTCGTTCTCGCCCGAGGTTCGGGTCTGGCCAGGTCATGGTCCGCGCGCGATATTCTCGGCCGACGACATCGAAAGCGTCGTGCTGACGCTTCAGGAATACAATGCTCTAGGTGACCTCGCCGCGATCGGTGAGCACTTCCGGTTGGGTGGCTTCAAACCGCCTGCGCTCTCCATCGTCCCGGGAAAGCCTGAGACCGATAGCTAACAGCGCCATCGGCACATCCTCCTGACCTAGCCCGATCCGCGTCCCGCACGCACCACCG
>NZ_LSIS01000358.1:0-721 GCF_001556365.1 Blastomonas sp. CCH1-A6
CGGCCTGATCGCGCATGAGGTGCAGGAAGTCTGCGAAACCCCGGTAGCAACCGGCGAGAAGGACGGCGCGGAGATGCAGGCTCTCGCTTACGGCGCGCCGGAAATCCAGGCCCACATCCTTGCCGAGATCAAATCGCTGCGCGCCCGCGTGGCGGCATTGGAAGCCGCATAACCACGAAAGGACAGACGATGGTGCACGTCGAAACCCCCAAGACTGATCTGGTTTTTATCTCCGCGCGAGGCGGTGGCTTTGGTCCCGACAAGGATCTTCTCGCTTGGTTTGGCCCGTCCGAGGCAGCTCCGGTCTGCAGCAAGCAGAACGCGGTGTTTTCCTGGCGGACGGACGGCAGCATGTTCTTCGCCTATAACCCGTTCGCGCTGGATGCGGTGGCATGACCAGCAATATCGACGCGGCAAGGGACGAGCTGGCCCTGCACATAAATGCCGACAGACAATTGGCGGCGCAGATCAATCATCTGAACGACCGGCTGGCGAATGTTCAGATTGAGCCGGACAAGTCGCGCTGGATCTTCGGAATGAGCCGGGCCGCCTATTTGTGGCTGGTCGTCCTGACCGCCTTTGTCGCAGCATTGATGGCCTATCTCGCCATTGATTTTGTGGTGAGCAAGCGGTTCGACGCCCGCCTGACTGCCTTGGAAGCTGCGCAATGACGCCCGACGCCGACCTCACGCGCAAGGCGATGCTCGATAGCATCAACCGC
>NZ_LSIS01000359.1:0-753 GCF_001556365.1 Blastomonas sp. CCH1-A6
GCTATGGCTGGTATGACGCGCTGCATCAGCTCGGCAACGTGCGCTTCTATGTTGCAGCCGGAGAGCGCGACCACGTCATCGCCGAAAACGGCAGCTTCCCCCCGCTCGATGACCATGTTCGTGCCGAGACGATCGAGCTGAGGTTCTGCGTCTTCCACCGCGCCAGCGTAACGCAGCGCGAGGAACGGATCTCGGCAGATGTCGCCTTCGTCCTCGGCGAGGATGGTTGGTACAGCGGCATCGACCAGATCCGCATTGCCTATGTTCCGGGTCCGGCGCTGACTCCTGAAACGCTGGTCGATCTGATCGAGAACGTCTGTTTCTGCGCGAACGACGACAGCGAGGCCGACTCCTGGGACACCCAGCACGAGCACTTCCTGCGCGATGCGCGCGAGCTCGCGGCCCGGGTGCTGCTCGGCGAGGACGAGGCCATTGCGGCGCGTATCCGCGACACGCTTGCCGGCATCCTCTGGGTCATTCCCAAGGACCGGCAGGTTGCCATTACCGTTGCTGCCGGGACCGCGATCGATGTTCAGCTTTCCGCTTTTCAACCTGCGGGCTGAGTCCCGCGAGGCCGTCCGGTTGTCCGCTCGTCGTCTCTTGGATCAGGAGGAGACCTCCAATGCATGACACATCTGACCTCACTTGCGCGCGGCAACGCACCGAGCGCATTGCGCTGCTCAATGATGCCGCGCGCCAGGGCCGTGACCGAACGGCCCGCATCGTCATGACCTCCGGGCTGCTTGCAGAATT
>NZ_LSIS01000360.1:0-260 GCF_001556365.1 Blastomonas sp. CCH1-A6
GCGGCGAATCGGTCGCCTCGGGCGTCGGCAGCCAGGCCTTCGGCTGGCAGGCCAACGCCTCGGGGCGCACCGCCGTTGCAGTGGGTCATCAGGCCAATGCTGCCGGGTTCGAGGCGACGTCGGTCGGCAAGAGCGCGCAGGCGGGCGGCACCAATTCGGCGGCTCTGGGCAGTCGCGCCAATGCAGCCGGCATCAATTCGGTCGCGATCGGCAACGGCGCAGTGACGGCGGACGGCACGACGCCCTCGGGCGCGGCTTCG
>NZ_LSIS01000361.1:0-767 GCF_001556365.1 Blastomonas sp. CCH1-A6
CGCGCCGATCGTGGTGTTGTTCTTCCAGAGCTGCTGGTTGTGGAGCGCCTGCCATGCCCCGTTCGCCATCTTGGTCATGTTGGCGATAAGGACGTGGATGTGGCCCTGCGGATCGAGAGCGCGGCTCGTGTCGTGCTGGAACAGCGCATAGACGAGGTTGCCGGTTCGCACCGCATCCCCTGACCTGGACTGATCGTAGGTGCGGCCTTCGGCGAAGGTCTTCTCGACCCATCCCATCGTCGCCTTTACGGCGTTCATATGCGCGGTGAGGACACGGGTGTCGCAAGCGACATAGGCCATTACGCTGGCGGACTTCGGCATCGAGAAGGTCAGGTCGACACCGAGCCTGCGACCCTCGACCTGCCCGACCTTTTCGCCATCGGGCATCTCGCCGTTGAGGATCTTCTCGAAGTCTTCCTTGGTCACCTCGCCCTTGAGGCCAAGGTCGGCCGCGCCCACCCCGCCCCAGGCGGTCGCCTCGGACGAATGCTCGGCGGTGTAGTAATCGTCCTTGGCGAAATACTGCGCCGCGCCGGAGGCGGACTTGACGGAAGCGACCGACAGCATCGGCTACATCCCCATGTCCATGTCGTCATCGATCTCCGGCGAATGATCCGGGCCGTGATGACGATGGTGGTGATCGGGGTCGCGCTGCGTCGCAAACCCATCGCGCAATTCGCGGGTCGCCTGGTCCTCGTGGCGATCGGCATCACCGCGATCGGACCGGCTTTCCGGGGCATGGCGTGACGCCTCGCCGCGCGTCGGAT
>NZ_LSIS01000036.1:0-407 GCF_001556365.1 Blastomonas sp. CCH1-A6
CGCTTTTTCCTCCGGTTTCGATTCGCGGCCCGTCTCGATTGATGCGCGCGGCGGCATTGGATCCTTCACGCCCGCTTCGGTCGATCCGCGTCTGGCGGACAAGCTCAAATTCTCGGCACTGCGCGGCGACAAGATGTTCCGCTTCACGCCTGCCGCGTCTGCCGCGACCGACGGCCCGCGCGCGCTGACCATCGCGGTGCGCATCCGCCCCGATTCGGCCAAGGCGATCAACATGCGGCCTGACCTCGCCAGCGACAGCGGCAAGGGCGACGGCGTCGTCCAGATCACGCCCACCGCCTACAGCCTGGGCGTGGCCAAGGGCTTCACCAAGTTCGCGTTGCCCGCCAGCATCCGCCAGTCGGACGATGCACTGCCTGATATCGGCGAGCTCGGCCGTGGCGCGTCGC
>NZ_LSIS01000362.1:0-239 GCF_001556365.1 Blastomonas sp. CCH1-A6
CGGTTCGCTGCCTGCGCACCTCGAGCGGATCGAGCAGATCGTCGATATCGACGATAAGGCCTGCCCGTGCTGTGGCGGCGGGCTGCACCAGATTGGCGAGGATGTTGCTGAACGCCTCGATGTCGTGCCGACCACGTTCCGGGTCATGGTCACCCGCCGGCCTCGCTATGGATGCCGCTCATGCGAGAGCGCGGTCGTCCAGGCCCCGGCACCGGCTCGTATTGTCGAAGGCGGCATCC
>NZ_LSIS01000363.1:0-453 GCF_001556365.1 Blastomonas sp. CCH1-A6
TGCCGATGTCCTGTTCGCGGCAGGCGGCGCTGATCTCGGACACCAATTCGGCGGTCCGGCGGATATCGGGGACCAGCTTGCCCAGCATGTCACCAGCCTCGGCGGCCGCCTTGACGGTCTCGGACGAGACCTGGCTGATCTCGGCCGCTGCGCCCTGGCTGCGCTCGGCAAGCTTGCGCACCTCGGAGGCGACGACTGCGAAGCCGCGGCCATGTTCGCCGGCGCGCGCCGCCTCGACGGCTGCGTTGAGCGCGAGCAGATCGGTCTGGCGGGCGATTTCCTGGACGATGCTTATCTTCTCGGCAATCATCTGCATCGCGCCCACGGCCCTGTTCACCGCCTGACCGCTGACATCGGCATCCTGAGCCGACTGGCGCGCGATCTTCTCGGTCTGTGCGGCATTGTCGGCGTTCTGCTTGATGTTCGCAGCCATCTCTTCCATCGAGGCCGAGG
>NZ_LSIS01000364.1:0-43291 GCF_001556365.1 Blastomonas sp. CCH1-A6
CTCGTCGGCGCCACCGATTTCGGACGGGCCGGGATTGTACGTGTCCTGACGGTTGTCCTCGCATGGGTGCCGGCGTTGCTTTTCCGGCCATCGCGCGCCAGCTCCAGCATCGCCGCGAGCCTTTATGGCGCCGCGCTCGGCACCCTGGCCTGGAGTGGCCATGCCGCGGTTGGCGAGGGTTTTGCCGGTTGGCTGCACCGACTGAATGACGCAGCCCATCTGCTCGCCGCAGGGCTCTGGCTGGGTGCGATCGGCTGGTTCGCGCTGCTCGTGCTGCGCGCCCATGCCGGATCCGATCCGGAGCGCACCATGGCGCTTGCGGCGGCGCTCAAGGGCTTTGCACCAGTCGGCGCGGCGCTTGTGCTGGTGGTGGCGCTGACAGGCGTCGTCAACAGCCAGATGATCTTCGGCCTCGGCCAGGCCCTGCCCGTTCTTTCAACACGCTATGGTCAGCTGCTCGTTGTGAAACTCGGACTGGTCGCGCTCATGTTGCTATGCGCCAGGTCCAATCGGTCGACAGCGCGAAGCATCCCGGACGCTTGGAACGCTGGCCCGGCCCCGGATCAGCAAGCGCTCCAGACCATGCGTCGAACGCTGCTCGTCGAGCTGCTGCTCGCGGTGGCGGTGATCGCCGTCGTCGCGTGGCTCGGACTGGCATCGCCCATGCCAGGCGACAGCTGATCGGGCAAAACCGTCTGAGAGAGCGAACGCGGCTCTGTCCGATCAATCAGCCAGTCGCACAACGCGCAAGGCCACAGCCAGGACCGGCGCGCAGACCCTGATGAGCGCCCGACCAGTCGAGGTCAGAATTCCGACCAGTCGTCCTCGTCCTGCACCGTCTGCAAGGCGAGATTGCCCGCCATTTGCGGCACCGCACGCGGCCTTGTACGCTGCGTCGGAGCGCTGGGCCTGGCTTTGGCGGTCGCAGCAACAGCAGTGCCGCTGAACCGCTGCACCACCATCGCCAGATCATTGGCCTCGTCTGCCAGGCTGCGCGAAGCGGCAGTCGATTGCTCGACCATCGCCGCATTCTGCTGGGTCATCTTGTCCATTTCGCCGACGGCAAGGTTTACCTGCTGCAGACGGCTCGCCTGGACCTGCACCGAGGCCGAGATTTCCGCGATGCGGCTGTTCACGGCCGCCACGCGGTCGCCGATCTGCAACAGCACCGATCCGGTCTCGTCGACCAGCGCCACGCCATCCGAAACGCTGGCCGTCGAAGCCTGGATCAATTCCTTGATGTCCTTGGCGGCGTCGGCGGAACGCTGTGCGAGCGCGCGCACCTCGTTGGCGACCACCGCAAAGCCCTTGCCTGCATCGCCGGCACGTGCGGCTTCGACTCCGGCGTTGAGCGCGAGCAGGTTGGTCTGGAAGGCGATGCCATCGATGACATCGATGATATTGGTGATCTCGCTCGCCGATTTCTGGATGGCGTGCATCGCATCGACCGCGCGATGCACCACAGCGCCCCCATCGGTCGCGGCGACATGCGCCTCGGCCACCTGGGTACCGACTTCGCCCGCATTCTTCGCGGTCTGCTGCACCATCTGCGTGACTTCCGCCATGGCGAGCGCGCTGTCGCGAAGGTTGGCCGCCTGCTGCTCGGTCCGCTGGGCAAGATCGTCCGACGCGGAGCGGATTTCGGTCGCGCCGTTCAGGACATTGCTGGCGGTCTCAGCGACCTTCGAAAGGATCGCCGAAAGCGCGGCCGTCGCATCGTTGAACGCATGGCTGATGGCATTGGCCTTTTCGCCCAGCGCAGCGTTGATCTTGATCGCATAGCCCAGATCGCCATCGCGCAGATGACCGAGCGCCGAGGTAACCTCGCCGATCACGTCCTGGAGCGCCGCATCCGATTCTTCGCGCGCCTTGGCATTGTCGCGGAAGATCAGCATGGCGCGGCTCATCCGGCCGACGCAGTCCTCGAAATGCCCATAGGGGATGGGCGAAACGAGATCGCCCGACGCGAGACCCTCCATCCGGACAACGGTGTTCACATAGGGATCGCATATGAGCTTCTTTGCGGTCAGCATCACGCCGACCACCGCTGCCAGCGCGAACAGCTCGACCAGTTGGATGCCCAGAAGGCCTCCGACACCGGACAATGTCACGACCAGCGGAATGGCAACCAGCGTGCCCAGCAGCATGATCAGAATGTCAAACTTTCGCCGGATAGGCGCATTGGCAGTGAAATACTGAATCATCGGTGATCTCCCGTCGCAGTGTGGAGAGCCTATGGGACTATGCCCAAATGCCTAACCAGTGGTTTAGATTCAGCCCCTCCCCCCAAATTTAGGGGGGTGGGTTCTGACGCGCGGTGTTCCCCCGAACAGTCTGTTTCCTTGGCACCCTGTCGTCAGGCTGCTGTCAGCCAGCTTGGGCAGAACGGACTGGACAGGAGGCTGGCATGACAAAGATCTTTCATCCCGCGCATTCTACGGTACCCGTCTGGGATCTCCCGACGCGGCTGTTTCACTGGTTGCTGGTGGCAGCGATCGCGATCGCTTTTGCATCGTCGGAAGAAGCGAGCGCCCTGGCCCCATGGCACATGGCCGCCGGATATCTTGCGGCGGTGCTGATCGTGTTTCGCCTGTGCTGGGGCTTGATCGGCAATGCCCAGGCCCGGTTCGCAAACTTCGTCAAACCCGGCGCGGTTCTGCCTCATGTCCGGGAGTTGCTGGCCGGAAGACCGCAGCGCACGCTGGGGCATAATCCGCTTGGCGGTCTGGCAGTGCTGGCGCTGCTTGCCGGCACGGCAACGGTCGTCGGCACAGGCATCCAGATGACGACAGGCGCAGGAAACGAGGATTTGCATGAAATCCTCGCCTTCTCGCTGCTCGGGCTGATCGTGGTCCATGTGATCGGCGTGGTGGTGATGTCGGTCCTGACGCGCGACAATCTGGCCAGGGCAATGGTTACCGGCCGCAAGCCCGGACCCGGGATGCGCATCCTGCGCGAACCACGCGTGCGCCGCGTAATGGCGAACCTTGCGGCGCTGGTGATCGTCGGCCTGTCCGTGTTCGGCATCACCCGTTATGATCGCGACGCCTTCATGCCCGGATCGCGCGAGGAAGCCGAACATGCCGAACATCATGCATCTGCCAGCGCCCTGCGCATTGTCGGTCAGGATGATCATGACGAAGACTGATCCGGGAGCTGCGCCTTGCGTCTGCTGATCGTCGAGGACAATGAGCGGCTCGCGGGGCTGATCGCCGAAGGACTGGGGCGGCGTGGGTTCATCTGCGACATGGCGCCTGACCTTGCTACGGCGGAAGACAGCCTGGCGGGTGCCGAATTCGATGCGATCATCCTTGATCTGGGGTTGCCCGATGGCGACGGGCTCGCCTGGCTGCAGCATCAGCGTGCCCTTCGCCAGCTGGTGCCCGCGCTGATGCTGACCGCGCGCGGTGGGCTGGAGGACCGGATTGCCGGGCTCGACGCCGGTGCGGATGATTATCTCGTCAAGCCAGTGGACATCGAGGAGCTGGCGGCGCGAATCCGGGCGCTGCTGCGACGGCCCGGACCGCGCGCGGTCAGCGTGCTGGAGAGCGGTCCGCTGCGCTTCGATCCGGTGACACGCGAGGCGCGGCTCGACGATCGGGTGATCGACCTGTCGCGGCGCGAGGCCGATCTGCTCGAGCTGCTGATGCGGCGGCTGGGCAGCGTGGTGGTGCGCGATGCGATCGAGAATGCGCTGTACAGCTTCAACGAGCCGGTGACCCCCAACGCGGTCGAGGCGATCGTCTCACGCCTGCGCCGCAAGCTCGAGGAAGCCGGGCTCGCCGGGCAGCTGCATACCGTGCGCGGCGTCGGCTACATGCTGCGGAGCGGGTGATGGAGCGGCCGACACCGTCGATCTTCCGTTCGCTCGCGCGCGGCCTGGCCGTGGTCGTCACCGGCGGCACGTTCCTGCTGCTGGGCGCAGTGCTGCTCGAATACTGGAGCAGTTTCGCCGCGATGTCCGCGCCCGACGCGCTGCGGTCCGCGCTGCGCGAGATGGCCGAACATGTCGTGCTGCCGGTGCTGGCGCTGGCCATCCCGATGATGCTGGCGATGCACTTCGTCATGCGCCGCGCGCTCCAGCCGCTCGCCGAGGCGACCGACAGGCTTAACGCGGTATCGGGCCAGGACCGCAATATCCGTGTCGATGACGCACATCTGCCCGCGGAAATCCTGCCGTTCACGACGGCCGTCAACACGCTGCTGGGGCGGCTCGAGCAATCGGCGGCGCAGCAGGAGGCCTTTGCCGCCGATGTCGCGCACGAACTGCGCACGCCGCTCGCGGCGATGATGCTCGAACTCGACGGGATGGAGGGGGAGCCGGCGGCACGGCTGAAGGGCGATGTCGCGGCGATGCGGCGGCTGATTGACCAGCTGATGCTGCTGGCGCAGATGGATGCGCAGGAGGCTGCGGCGACCGCGACCGACGATGTCGATCTAACCCAACTTGCCAGCGACGTGATCGCTCGCATCGCGCCGACGGTGATCGCCTCGGGTCGGATGATCGAGCTGGTCAGCGACGGCCAGCCGCCGAGCCTGCGTGGACGCCGCGAGGCGATCGGGGCCGCCCTGCGCAATCTGATCGACAACGCGGTGCGCGTGACGCCTCCTGCCGGCACGGTGCGGGTGATCCTGGATGGCAGCGCCGTCATCCGCGTGTCGGACGGGGGTCCGGGGCTTTCGGAAGAGCAGCTCGAACGGATGATTCGACGCACCGCGCGCGCCGATCACGCCAGTCCCGATGGCGCCGGCCTGGGGCTGGCCATCGTCCACCGCATCATGCAGGTGCATCGCGGATCGATCCGCACCGATCCAGCCTCGAGCAGCCTGATCCTCGATTTCCGGCAATAGCAGCCACTGTCAGGCAACCGTCAGCTTTGCCCGTCACGAGGTCGGGATGGACAGGGCAAAGATTCTCTACGCAACTCTCGCGGCACTGGCGATTGTCGCCGCCTTCGCTGGCTATCGGCTGCTCGGAGGATGGGGTCAGCCTGATGGTGCCGGTCAGGAAACGGCCGATATGTCGGTCGCCGCGGGAGCGCTCAGCGCGCAGCAATTGCGGCGCCTGGGCGTCCAGACTGTAGTGGCTGAGGCCGCGATGGACGTGCCGCTGGGCACCGTCCCTGCCGCCATCACCCTGCCTCCCGAAGCACAGGTGGCGGTGACCGCCCCGTTCGACGGCGCGATCATCCGGCTGCATGTCATCCAGGGTCAGCAGGTTTCGGCCGGACAAGCCCTGGCGACCGTCAGGAGCCGCGAGCCGCTGCAATATGGCGCGGAGCTTGCGCGCGCCCAGGCGCGGCTGGGCCTGGCCGAAGCCAGCGCCGCACGTACCCGTCAGCTGGTGCAGGAAGGCATTGTCGCAGGCGCGCGCGCCGACGAGATGAACGCCGCGATCCGCGTCGCGCGCACCGATGTCGCGGAAAACGCGCGCATCCTGCGCCAGGCAGGCGCCAGTGCCTCGGGCGAGGTCACGCTGCGCGCGCCGATCGCCGGGCGTGTCGCGGCCATGACCGCGCAGGTTGGCGGCCCGGTGATGGCGACCTCCGCACCCTTCGTGATCGAGAACAGCAGCGCCTTCACGCTCGATATGCAGCTGCCCGAGCGCCTGGCGGGCCAGGTCCGCCCCGGCATGCGCATCGCGGTCCCGGCAACGGGCGCGATGCCGGAACTGACCGGTTCGATCCTGTCGGTGGGCAGCTCGCTCGATCCGGCGACCCGGTCGATCATCGCCAAGGCGCGGATCGACGGAACGCCGCCGCTGGTCGCGGGCAAGTCGGTGATGGTCGTGATCCATCATGACAGCGCACAGCCCGGCGTCAGCGTGCCTTCGCGCGCGATGACCACCATCGACGGCAAACCGCATGTGCTGCTGCGGACCAGCAAGGGCTTCGCGCCGCGCGCGGTGACGGTTGCAGGCCAGTCTGGCGACCGGACGATCCTGTCCGATGGGCTGAAGCCGGGTGACAAGGTCGCGGTATCGGGCATCAGCGAGCTCAAGATGCTGCTGGCAGGGAACTGATCCGATGCTACGCAAGCTGGTCGAAGCCTCGCTCAATTTTCGCCTTGTTGTCGCCGGGCTTGCGCTGGCGATTGCGGCGCTCGGAGCATGGTCGTTCGTCAACCTGCCGATCGATGCCTTTCCGGACATCAGCTCGACCCAGGTCAAGATCATCCTGAAAGCCCCGGGCATGACCCCCGAGGAGGTCGAAAGCCGCGTCATCACGCCGATCGAGATGGAGATGCTGGGCATCCCCAATCAGACGGTGCTGCGATCGGTCGCCAAATATGCGATTGCCGATATTACCATCGATTTTGCCGACGGTACCGACATCTATTGGGCACGCAGCCAGGTCGCCGAGCGGCTCGCCAATGCCACGGCGGACCTTCCCGCCACGGTCGAGGGCGGGATGGCCCCGATCTCGACGCCGCTGTCCGATATGTTCATGTTCACCATCGAAGGCCCGCTGTCGCTGACCGAAAAGCGGCGGCTGCTCGACTGGACGGTGCGGCCCGCCCTGCGCACGGTGCCCGGCGTTGCCGATGTCAACGCGCTGGGCGGCATGGTCGAAACCTATGAGGTGCAACCCGATGGCGCAGCGCTCGCAGCTGCAGGCATGACCATCGAGGACCTCAAGGCCGCGATCGAGGCAAGCAACCGCAATGACGGCGCGGGGCGGCTGAGCGTCGCAGAGGAATCGCTGATCGTGCGCTCGGTCGGGGCGATCGCCTCGCTCAACGATCTCGCGTCGGTCGTGGTGCGCAGCGCGGGAGGGACGGTGCTGCGTGTCGGCGATGTCGCGACGGTGCGCATGGGCAGCCTCACCCGCTATGGCGCGGTGACGAAGAACGGTACCGGCGAGGCGGTGCAGGGTCTGGTCATCGGCCTTCGGGGCGCGGATGCCAGCAAGATCGTCGCCGGGATCAAGCAGCGGCTCGAAGAACTGCAGCCGACGCTGCCGCCGGGCGTCACGGTGAAGCCGTTCTACGACCGATCTGACCTGATCGGCCGCGCGGTCGGAACGGTGGAAAAGGCGCTGCTCGAAGCGACGGTGCTGGTCGTCATCCTGCTGCTGCTGTTTCTGGGCGATGTGCGCGCTTCGGTAATCGTCGCGCTCGCGCTGCCGATGGCGGCGCTGATGACCTTCATCTGGATGCGTAGCATCGGCCTGACCGCGAACCTGATGAGCGTGGGCGGGCTCGCCATCGCGGTCGGCATGCTCGTCGACGGCGCGGTTGTGGTGGTCGAGAATGTCGTCGAGCGGCTGTCCGATCCGAAGCATCGCGGCGCGACCAAGCTCAACGTGGTATTCGTCGCGACAGCGGAGGTCGCAACCCCGGTCGCCTCGGGCATGGCGATCATCGCGCTCGTCTTCCTGCCGCTGCTCACGCTCGAAGGGCTTGAGGGCAAGCTGTTCGCGCCGGTGGCGATGACCATCGTGCTGGCCTTGCTCTCGGCGTTGATCCTGTCGCTGACCCTGGTCCCGGTGCTCGCCTTCTATGGCCTCAAGCGCGTCGAGGGGCATCATGAGCCGGTCCTGATGCGGTGGATCACACCGCTTTATGCCCGGCTGCTCGATGCGAGCTTTGCGCATCCCCGCCGGGTCTTCATCGGCGCTGGCGCCGCTCTGGTGCTCGCGGGCGGGGCCTATGCGGTGACCGGCAAGACCTTCCTGCCGACCATGGACGAAGGTTCCATCATCGTGCAGCTGAGCAAGCTGCCGAGCATCGGCCTTGATCACAGCACCGCAGGCGACATGAAGGTGCAGAAGGCGCTGCTCGCCGATGTGCCCGAAATCGAGGCAGTGATCGCGCGCGTCGGCAGCGACGAGCTGGGGCTCGACCCGATGAGCCCCAACGAGACCGACAGCTTCCTGCAATTGAAGCCGCGCGACGAGTGGCGCCGGGGCGACAAGGCCTGGCTGACCGACCAGATCCGCAATGTGATGCACGATTTTCCCGGCATCGAGCCGACCTTTACCCAGCCGATCGAGATGCGCATTTCCGAGATGCTGACCGGCGCGCGCGGTGATCTGGTGATCAAGCTGTTCGGCCCGGATCTCAAGGAACTGTCGCGGCTCGCCGGGCAGATCCAGGCCCGGCTGGAGAAGATCGAGGGCACGACCGAGGCGATGACCGTCGCCAACGACACCGTCGACTATCTGCAGCTCGACATGGACCGCGTGGCTGCCGGACGCGCCGGGATGCCAGTCGATCTGCTGCAGGACATGATGCGCGCCAATGTCGAGGGCGTGCGCGCCGGTACCGTGACCGAAGCGGGACGCCGCGTGCCCGTAATGATCAAAGGCACCGGCGGCGCGGGCATGGACCCAGCGCAATTTGCCGATCAGCTCTATCGCGCGCCTTCCGGCCAGCTGGTGCGGGCAAGCGATGTGGCGCAAGTCCGCCAGGTCGCAGGCCCGGTGAAGCTGGAGCATGAAAACGGCTCGCGCTACGCGATGGTCCAGGCCTTTGTCGGCGGCCGCGATCTGGTCGGCTATGTTGACGATGCGAAGCGCGACATAGAGGCCAATGTGAAGCTTCCCCAGGGCTATCGGCTGGTCTGGGGCGGGCAGTTCG
This sequence comes from Blastomonas sp. CCH1-A6, assembly GCF_001556365.1. Classification (NCBI taxonomy): domain Bacteria; kingdom Pseudomonadati; phylum Pseudomonadota; class Alphaproteobacteria; order Sphingomonadales; family Blastomonadaceae; genus Blastomonas; species Blastomonas sp. CCH1-A6. Next base: position 8,581 of record NZ_LSIS01000364.1, read on the forward strand.
AGAACCAGCAGCGGGCCTCGGCGCGGCTGATGGTGGTGCTGCCGATCTCGCTCGTGCTGATCTTCCTTGTGCTCTACGCGACGCTGGGATCGGTACGCGCCTCGCTGCTGATCCTGGTCAACATCCCCTTCGCTATGGTCGGCGGGATCATCTCGCTCGCGCTTTCGGGCGAATATCTCTCCGTCCCTGCCTCGGTCGGGTTCATCGCGCTGCTCGGCATCGCGGTGCTCAACGGGCTGGTCATGGTCACCTGTTTCCGCCAGCTGCGCGAGGACGGTCTGAGCCTCGAACAGGCGGTGCGCCAGGGTGCGGCGCGGCGACTGCGCCCGGTGATGATGACCGCGACGATCGCCGCGTTCGGGCTGGTGCCGCTGCTGTTCGCCACCGGGCCGGGGTCGGAAATCCAGCGCCCGCTCGCGATCGTGGTGATCGGCGGGCTCGTCAGCGCAACGATGCTGACGCTGATCCTGCTCCCCATTCTCTACCAGCGCTTCGGCGAGAGCCGGGCAGAGCGCGACGCCGGCGCGCTGGGCGCTGCCACCGGAGAAGCCGCATGAAGCGCCGATTCGTCCTGATCGCCGCGCTGCTCGCCGGTTCCGCGCCCACGCTTGCCCAGCCTGGCCTGCCGCCCGAGCCACAGGTCCGCGAGGCGCTCGACCAGCATCCCACGGTGCTTGCCGCGATGGCGCGGGTCGCGGCTGCACGCGCCGATGGCGAGGCGCTGCGCGCGGGCCCGCACGAGTTCCAGCTGACCACCAGCGCGATCCAGCGCAGCGTCGATCGCGACGGCCGCTATGCCGAGTTCGATGCCTCGCTCAGCCGCCCGATCCGGCTGCCGGGCAAGGCGCGCCTCGACCGGCAGGCAGGCGCCTCGGGCGTCGCGGCGGCGGAAAACCGGATGGAGGATGCGCGGCATCAGGCGGCCCTGCTGCTCGCCGACTATTGGTGGGACTGGCTGGGCGCGGCGGCCGAGCAGCAGATCGACGCACAGGCGGTGCAGAATCTGGAGCGCTCGCTCGCCAGCATCCGACGCCGGGCAGAACTGCGCGATGCCGCACCGATGGAGGTCGATCAGGCCGAGGCGGCACTGGGTTCGGCGCGGTTGCAGGTGCAGCAATCGGCGGGCCGCGCTGAGCTGGCCAGGGCGCGGATCGCGGCGCAGTTTCCGGGCTTGGCGCTGCCTGCCGCGCCGGACGACCTCCCGCTGCCCGAGATGCCGCAGGCAAGCCTTGCCGAACTGCGCGCTCTGGTGATCGCGCGCAGCCACGAGATCGGCGCGGCCAGGGCAGAGGCTGAACGGATGCAGGCGCTGGCCGATCGCGCGCGGCGCGACCGCATCGCCGACCCCAGCGTCGGCGTTCGCGCGTTCAGCGAACGCAGCGGCCAGGAAACCGGGATCGGCCTGATCGCCACCATCCCGATCGGCGGGCGGCACCGCAGCGCGCTCGCCGACCGCGCGGGCAGCGAAGCGGCGGCAGCCGAAGCGATGGCAACGGCTGTCGCGTTCGACGTGCAGGAAATGGCCGATACCGATGTCGTCCAGGCCGATGCGGCCTGGTCCGCCTGGCAACGCAGCCGCGATGGCGCCAAGGCGCAAGTCGCCGCCGTGCTGAAAATGCGCAAGGGCTATGATCTTGGAGCGATCGACCTGGCCGATCTGCTGCTCGCCGAACGGCAGACGCAGGACATGTTCCGAGCCGAGGTGCAGGCGCGCACCGAGGCGCTGCGCGCGATCACCCGCATCCTGGTCGACAGCCACAGCATCTGGATCAGCGACGAGCTGTAGCGGACAGGTTCCTCGACGCTTCGGACACCGCAATATCCATTGCGACCCGTGGTGAAGCGGTCGGCAGCCTGCTGCAACGGTCGTTTTGAGATTGCCGAACCAGAATCCACGAACACGCATCTCAGACGGCACCGGTCCGAACTGCGGCTGGAAACAAACGCTGGTTTTCCGGGGCTTTGGCCCATTCGCGAGGCGCTCAGCGAATGGGTAATGGTGCCCAGAAGAGGCATCACATTCGGCCTATTTTTCCGCGTATTTTCAAATATTTATGGAATTCGGTTTATGCAAAGAGCCCACAAAAGGCCCGCAAAGACCGTCTAATGCATTGGTTCGATGCCTTTTTCGGGACTCGAAATTGAATTTTTCCTTTTGAAAGTTGGGCTAGATCAATATCAGCTTTGCGCCCCAACCCCTGCCATTCAGGGCTCATTGCGAAGTCGCTGATGGCCGACGTATAACCATAAAATACTTGCAGGGCGAAATTGGGTTTCGCAACCAATCGAATTGCCAATTGCGTCATTGCAACCTAATCAGGCAGGTATGTTCGCCCGTTTCGCTCTCCTCCTAATAGTTTGCGCGCTTGTCGTGCCCAAGGCGGCGTGGGGTGCGCATCTCGCGGGACATGAGCAGATGGCCTCGGCTTCTGCGGTGCACACGCACCACGCCGATCATGCGCATGAACACGCCGATGATGGCGTTGCGGCCGATGAACATGGTTCTGGCGATAACGCCCCCGATGAAGGCCTGACCCACGACCATAGCCCTTCGCTTTCGTTGGCAACGGCGATGCTGACGCCTGACGATCCGCAACTGTCATCCTGGTTTGCGCCTACAGACCTGCGTTTCGATCGCAGCTTTGCGGAAGCGGCGCTTTCACGCCCGGAATCCCTCCTGAGACCTCCCCGCACGGCCTGACGCATGTGCCGGGCGAGCGCCCGGCGTGTCAGCTCATGTGGAGGAATTCATGCCCAAATTGCGGATGCAGGTCGCATCCATCGCCCTCATTATAGGCCTGTGCTCAGCGCCCCTGCCGCTTGCCGCGCAGGAAGTTCTGACCGAAGATCTCGCGATCGCCCGCGCACTGGCGCGCGAAGGTATTGCTGCGCGCGACGATGCCAACCGGGCCGAGGCTGCAGCGGGAGTGTCGATCATCGGCCCGCTCGACAATCCCGAGCTTGAACTGTCGCGCGAGAGCGCGGGCGGGGAAAGCGAGTGGCAGCTTGGCATCATCCAGCCCATCGACCTGTCCGGCAGGCGCGGAGCCTTGCGCGATGCCGCGCGCAGCGAGGCCGAAGCAATTGAGAACGACATTGCATGGCGGCGTCAGCTGCTCGTTGCCGATACTCGCCGTGCCTATGTTGGATGCGCGGCAGCGGGCGCAGAATTGCAGGTCTGGCAAGCTCACGCAGCCGACCTAGCCGAAGCCACGCGCATCGCAGAAGCGCGCGCCCGCGAAGGCGACACAGCGGTCTATGACGTGCGCCGTACGCGCGTCGCGCTGAGCAGCGCGGAAGCGGAACTGCGACTGGCAACAGGTGAACGCGAAGCAGGCTGCGTCGCGCTGGCCGCACTGACTGGGATCGAAGACCCGCAAATCCCGCCCTCTGCCATGACCTCTCTGCGCAGCGGCGCTGCCACCGGCACCCGCGCGGACCTTGCCGCGCAGGAACAGCGGCTCCAGGCCGCGAGCCAGCGTGTCACGGCGGCACGGCGGGCAAGACTCCCGCAGTTCTCGGTCGGCGCAGGCGTCCTTCGCCGCGACGACGGGATCGACACGGCCTATGGCCCCACGGTTTCCATCGGCGTGACCCTGCCGATCTGGAACGGTGGCGGCGCGGCAGTCTCGGAGGCAGAAGCCCGGCAACGCGCGCTCGAAGCCGAACTTGCGATTGCCCAGCGCACCGCCGAAGCCGAGCAGCAAGCCGCCGCCACCCGCGCCGTTGCAGCGCAGGAAGCCGCCGTTGCGGCTGCCCGGTCTCGCGATGATGCTGCGCGGCTTGGGACCATCGCTAGCACTGCCTACGAGGCCGGAGAAATCGGCGTCGTCGAACTTGTCGATGCCTACGAAGCCCAGCGCGATGGCGAACTGACCGTCATCGCGCACGCACGGCGCGCCGCAGACGCCGCCATCACTTTCGACCTAGCAACAGGAAGGACCTACCCATGAAGAAGACCCTTATCCTCGCCGTCATCCCCGCCACTTTGGCGCTGGCCGCTTGCGGTGAAACCGCCACGGAAGAGGCAGCACCCGCCGAGGCCGCCGTGGTCGATGACGACAACGATGCGCCTGAGCCGGTCGCCGAAGAAGCCCATGACGATACCGAGCCGCACGACGAATCCGTGCCGCACGATCATTGATCTGCGGCTTTCATCTGAAACCCAACAAGAAGACCTGAACACATGACCCGATCCCGCCTGCTTGTGGTGCTCGCCGCCACCCTCCTGCCCCTCTCGCTCGCTGCTTGCAGCGGTGCCGATGTGCCTGCCGAAGAGGCGCACGGGCACGGCGGAGGCGGGATCAAGGTCACCGATTATGCCGATCTGACAGAGCTGTTCGTCGAGTACCGGCCTCTGGTGATGGGCAAGGACCGCCGCTTCGACGCGCACCTTTCCTGGCTCGATGATTACCGCGCGGTCACCGAAGGCACACTCACCGCCGAACTGACCTGGCCCGATGGCACGGTCGATCGCGCCGAGGCAGGACCGAGCGATGTCGAAGGCATTTTCCGTCCGCTGCTGAAGGCGTCCAAGTCGGGCAAGGCACGCCTTCGACTGGTGCTCGATTCCCCGCGCGGGGTTTCTTCGCACGATCTGGGTGAAGTGACTGTCTGGGCCACGAGTGAGGAGGGGGCCGAAGCTGCTCCGGCGGAAGAAGAGATCGACGGCGCGATTGCCTTCACCAAGGAAGTCCAGTGGCGCATCCCGTTCCTCGCCGAAGCGGTGCGGCGTGAAGACGTGGCGCTCACCATTCCGGTGACGGTCGACGTGCAGATGCAGCCCCAAGCCGAAGCCATGGTTTCTGCGCCGGTCGACGGCATCGTGCGCGCGGCCCGCGTGCCCTCGCCGGGCATGGGCGTGCGGCGCGGCCAGACACTGGCCAGCATTTCCTCAACCTTGGGCGGCGGCGAGGACGTGGCGACACTCGATCTCGCCATCCGCGAGGCCCGCATCGCCCGCGATGCAGCCGCGCGCGAAGTCGAGAGGATGAACGCACTGGTCGAAGGCGAGGCCGTACCCCAGCGGCGTCTCGACGAGGCGCGCACCCAGTTGCGGCTCGCCGAAGCGCAGATTTCCGCCTCACAGGCACGCCGCAATGCGCTCTCCGGGGGCGGTGCAGGCGTGCCGGTGGTCGCACCGATCACCGGACAGGTGCTCGAAACCTGGATGGTTCAGGGCCAGGGCGTGACCAGGGGGCAGCAATTGCTGCGCATCGGCAATCCTTCCGCGCTGTGGCTGGTTGCGCGTGTACCCGAGAGCATGGCGAGCCAGGTCGTGCAGCCGCAGGGAATCGAACTGGTCCTGCCGAACGAGACTATCTCGCTGCCTCGCGGCAGCGGCGTAGCACTGGTCCAAGGCGGCGGAGCGATCGATCCCGCCACCCGAACCTTGCCGGTGATCTTTGCCTGGAACAGCCGCCAGGTCCGCCCCGGCCAGCGTGTGCAGGGCCAGTTGATGGTGGGAGGCAGCGAGGAAGCGCTGACCATTCCGGCGAGCGCCATCCTCAACGAAGGCGGACAGGACGTGGTCTATGTCCAGATCGCGGGCGAGACCTTCCAGCGCAGGCCCGTGACCGTCATTCGTCGCAGCGGCAATCGCGTTGCTGTCGAAGGGCAGCTCAAGACTGGCGAGCGCGTGGTGACACGCGGCGCGGCAGCCGTTCGTGCAGCGGCGGCAACGCCGGGTGCCTTCGGTCACGGCCACGCGCACTGAGGCTGAACCGATGATCGAGAAACTCGTCCGCTGGAGCCTTGAAAATCGCCCGGTCGTCTATGCGATCGCGGTGCTGCTGACCCTGTTCGGGGCATGGACCGCCGCGCGCACGCCGGTCGATGTGCTGCCCAATCTGACCGCACCGACCGTGACCGTTGTCGTCGATGCCGGGGGCTACACGCCGACCGAGGTCGAGCAACGGGTGACGATCCCGCTCGAAACTTCGCTCAACGGTTCGCCGGGCTTGCGCCGTATCCGCTCGAACAGCGCCACCGGCCTATCGGTCGTGACGCTCGAATTCGCATGGTCGACCGCGCCCGAGGATGCGCGCAGGATCGTGTCCGAACGGCTCGCAACGGTTGGCGATGAACTGCCCGACGATCTGCCCGCACCCCACATGACCCCCGCCAGTTCTGTGATGGGCGAGATCATGTTCGTCGCGCTGCGCTCCGACACCGCCAGCCCGATGGACCTCAAGAGCACCGCCGACTGGATCGTGCGCCGCCGCCTGATGTCCGTGCCCGGCATTGCCGAGGTGATGACCATCGGCGGCGACGAGCGCCAGGTGCAGCTTCTGGTCGATCCGGCGCGCCTATCCGCGCGCGGCATCGGCATGAACGAGGTGGTCGAGGCGATGGAAAAGGCGAGCGGTAATCGCTCCGCCGGGGTCGGGGTTGCCAACGGACAGGAATGGCTGATCGAAGGCGTAGGCCGCGCCGAGGACGCGGAAGGTTTCGGTAATGTCGTGGTCGGCGAGCAGAACGGCTTTCCCGTGCTCGCCCGCCATGTCGGCACGATCCGCATCGGCGAAGGGCTGAAGCGCGGGACCGGAGCGTTCAACGGCAAGCCTGCCGTGATCTTCGCGATTCAGAAGCAGCCGGGCGCCAACACTCTCGAACTGACCGAGCAACTCGACACCGTCTTCGCCGATCTCCAGCGCACGCTGCCCGAAGGCATGGTGCTGGAGACGCAGGTGTTCCGCCAGGCCGATTTCATCGAACGTTCGATCGACAACGTCCGCAGCGCGCTGATCGAAGGGCTGGTGCTGGTCGCGGTGATCGTCTTCATCTTCCTGATGAGCTGGCGCGCTACTGCCGTGGCGCTGGCGGCGATCCCGGTCTCGGTGGTCTCCGCGATCATCGTCATCAATTCGGGCGGGGGCACGATCAACACCATGACGCTCGGCGGCCTTGCCATTGCGCTCGGCATGCTGGTCGATGATGCGATCATCGTGGTCGAAAACGTGGTGCGCCGCTTGCGGCTCGAACGCGAGAAGCCGGAAAGCGAGCAACAAAGCGATATCGCCGTGGTCGGTTCGGCCACTGCCGAAGTGCAGGGATCGATCCTGTTCGCGACGCTGCTCATCCTGCTCGTCTTCCTGCCGATGTTTGGCCTGACCGGCATCGAGGGGCGGCTGCTGCAACCGCTCGCGCTCGCCTATGGCGTGTCGCTGCTCGCCAGCCTCGCCATCGCGCTGACGCTGACCCCGGCACTGTCTTATAACCTGCTCACCCGCAAGGACGAGGCGGTCGGTCACGAGCCGAACTGGGTTGCGAAGCTCAAGACACGTTACGTCAGCTTGCTCGACACGCTGATGACCCGCTGGCGCGCCATGGTGATCGGATCTTTGGCGCTGTTCGTAGTCGCAGGGATTGGCATGGTGCTAGCGGGCCGGGCCTTCCTGCCCGAGTTCAACGAAGGCTCGCTAACAGTAAACGTCACGACGCTGCCCGGCACGAGCCTCGAAGACAGCGACCGCGCCGCAAGCGAAGTCGAGGCGGCGCTGCTCTCGCAGCCCGAGGTGCGCACCACCGCACGACGCACGGGCCGCGCGCCAGGCGATCCCCATGCACAGGAGGTCTTCGCTTCCGAGATCGAGGCGACGCTCAACGAAGGCGGGCGCGACCGCGAAGAACTGCTCACCGCCTTGCGCGGCGCGGTCGGTACTGTGCCCGGGGTGCAGGCGATCTTTGGCCAGCCAATCGGCCACCGGGTCGACCACATCCTTTCGGGCGCGCGGGCGAACATCGCGATCAAGGTCTTCGCGCCTGACACTGATACGCTCCAGCGCATATCGACGCAGGTCGAAAGCGCGGTGCAGGGCATTCCCGGTGCGGTCGACGTGCAAAAGGATACGCAAAGCATGGTGCCGTACCTGCGCGTGCGACTGCGCCGCGCGGACCTCGCCAACTATGGTCTCGCGGTCGAGGACGTGACCGGCGCGATCGAAGCGGCCATCGGCGGGGCCGAGGTCGGTCAGCTGATCGAGCGCCCGGTTATCACCGATGTCGTGGTACGCTACGATCCTGCGCAATTTGCCGATGCAGGCCAGATCGAAAGCATGGTGCTCGCCGCGCCGAACGGCACGCTGGTGCCGCTCGCGGCAGTGGCAGATATCGTCCGCGACCAGGGGCCGAACGCAATCACCCGCGAGAGTGTCGAGCGGATGCAGCTGGTACTCGCCAATGTGCAGGGCCGCGATCTCGGCGCAGTGGTGGCCGATGTGCGAGAGGCAGTAGACACGGTCGAGCTGCCCCAAGGCGCGCATATCGAGCTGGGCGGCCAGTTCGAAAGCGCCGCGAGCGCCACTCGCACGCTGTTAGCGCTCGGGCTGATCGTGCTGGTCGGCATGTTCCTGTTGCTGCGTCAGGCGTTCCGCTCGGGCCGCGATGCGCTGCTGGTCATGATCAACCTGCCGCTGGCGCTGGTCGGCGGCGTGGTCGGGCTTTGGCTGACCGGCGGCGTGCTGTCGGTGGCGACGATCATCGGCTTCATCACCCTGTTCGGCATCGCCACGCGCAACGGCGTGATGCTGGTCAGCCACATCAAGCATTTGCAGGAAGTCGAAGGCATCACCGATCTTGCCGAAGCAGTGCGGCGCGGGGCGGAGGAGCGGCTAGTGCCGATCCTGATGACCGCAATTTCGGCAGGCCTGGCTCTGATTCCGTTGGCGCTCAACATGGGTCAGCCGGGCAGTGAGATACAGGCTCCGATGGCGGTCGTGATCCTGCTCGGCCTGGCCAGCTCAACAGCACTAAATATGCTGGTCCTTCCGCCGGTCTATCTCAAGGTGGTGCGGGACGGCTGGGGCGTAAGATCCCGGACTGGCCGAGAAGCAAGCCCATAAATACCGTTGTTCTGCCGTCCGATAAAGACACTCAGTAGGCGCACAATCTTTCGCCGATAAACGTATCGGTACCAGTGCCGCGCGACTCTTTTACCCAGGCGGACCAGCCAATCGACCTTCGCCGTGGCATAGCCGGTCCATAGAATCGGAAACCCCACCAAGAGCGGCCGCGACCCGAGATGACCTTCGGATGGTCACCTATGGGTGGGGCATCGCATCATTGCTTTCGCTCCAACCCAATCCGAGCGACTTTTGGATCGCGATCCAACTGTTGGTCATCGCAGCCATTGAGCGATTCAAGTCCGCCGTCGCCTGCTGTCGCTGCCGCAGCGAGGTGTTGAGATCGACCAACGATATCGCCCCCGCGTTGTACCGTTGTTGGTCGAGTTCGGCGGCCGTGTCGGCCTGCCGCTTGATCTGCGCCAGCGCAGCAACGTTGGCGCGTTGCTGACCAAATCGGGCGAGCGATTGCTCGGCATCCTGGAGTGCGCGCAGAACGATCTCGCGGTAGCGTTGGAGCGCCTCCTCGCGCCCGGCTTCGGCCTGGTCGACCGAAGCTGCGGTACGCCCGAAATCAAGCAGGTTCCACTGCAACTGGGGCAAGGCTATTGCCGAGAGATTGCCAAGATCGAAGATGTCATCGGGCTGCGTGCCTCCGAGGCCAAGAATGCCCATGAAGGAAAGCTTCGGGAATCGAGCCGCTTCGGCCACTCCGATCCGGGCATTGGCTGCCGCAAGCGTCCGCTCGGCGGCGCGAATGTCGGGCCTTCGGGCGATCAGCGCGGCAGGGTCGCCCACGGCCACGCGCGCCGGCGGGAGAGGGATGGCCGAGGCTTTCGACAATAGCTGGTCGAGACTGCCGGGTGCTTCCCCGGTGAGAACCGCCAAGGTGTCTTTCAGGACCGCGATATCCGCGGTCGCTTCTGCGATCTGCGACTTCAAAAGTTCGAGTTCGGCATTTGCGTTGCCGACGGGAAACAAGGCAAGAGCGCCTTGCGTGTACCTCTGATACGTGAGCTCAAGGGTCTGCTGCTGCAATTCACGTTGCTGCTCGACAAGGTTGAGTCGCGCCTGGGCCTCCCGGAGACCGACGTAAGCCCTCGCGACTTCTGCTGCGAGCTGGACCTGCGCATCCTCCGCGTTGGCGACGCTCGCGGCAGCCTGCGCATTGGCGGCTTCGATGCGCCTTATCTGCCCTCCGGCAAAGTCTATCTCCCAGTTCGCATTCAGTCCCACGTTGTAGACGCTCAACGTGTCCTGATCACCGTCTTGGCTGGGCGCGTCCGGGCTTCCCGCCGGCGGGCCGCTCTGGAGGTCCAGACCAGGCACCCGGGCTTGTATCGTGGTCGCTTGCGCAGCCGCCGACGGAAGCCGGTTGGCGCGCTCCTGCCACAATGAGGCGCGCGCCTGATCGATCCTGGCGCGCGCGGCGGCAACACCGGGGTTTCCGGCAAGCGCGCGGGCTTCCAGATCATTGAGCACCGGATCGCCCAGCAGCAACCACCAGTCGCTGGCGACCGGCGCTTGCGAGTCCACATCGGAACCGGCCCGCACAAAGCCATCGGCCCCGACCGTCTTGACCATAGGCGGTCCGGCATAATCGGGACCGGCGGTGCATGCTCCGAGAAGAGCAAAAGTGGAAAGGAGCGGAATCAGCTTGCGCATAACATTCTCAATGCATCGAAAGCGAGACGTTCTTGGGCAGCGCCCGAAGAAACATCACCAGTGGAACGGTTGCGAGCGTGATCGCCCCCATGGCGAAGAACACGTCGTTGTAGGTCATCACAAACGCTTCCCGCTGGATGGTGGTCGAGAGCGTTTGCAGGGCCGCTTGCGGGCTGCCCAGCGATGCAGCGAGGCCATCGAGATAGTCCTGTAACCGCCCGCTGTTCGCATTGAGCGTTTCTTCCATCCGCCTGCTGTGATGCCACAACCGCTGGTCCTGAAACGATGCGAGCCCCGCGAGGGCGAACGAGCCGCCGAGGTTGCGTGCGGCGTTGAAGATGCCGGACGCGTCACCGGCATCTTCCTTGGCCACAGAGGCTACGGTAGCCTGATTGAGGAACATCATGGTCAGGATCATGCCGATGCCGCGCAGGAACTGGCTTTCTGTAAAGACGCCGCCGCCTGATTCGGCGGTCAGGTTGATCGAGATGAAACAGCTGAGCGCCATGATCAGCATCCCGGCCCCTACGGCGATGCGGATGTGAATCCTTCGGATCATGAACGGCAGAACGGGCATCAGAAGGAAGGCAGGTACGCCCATCCAGAAGATAACCAGCCCCGTTTGCAGCGCATTGTAGTCGGAGATAATAGCCAGGAACTGGGGGATCACATAAGTCGAGCCGTACATCACCATGCCGAGCGCCAGGGCCATGACCACCACGCTGGCGAATTGTCGGCTCAACATCAGGCGAAGCTTCAGAACCGGCTTCCTCGCGTAGAGCTGGCCATACGTCAGCAGCGCGAAACCGATCAGTGTGATAATTGTCAGCTGTAGGATCAGCGCCGATTCAAACCACTCTTCGCGATGCCCCTCTTCCAGTACGACGGTCAGGCCGCCCAATCCAAGGATCATTCCCAGAATGCCGGCCCAGTCGGCCTCGCGCAAATAGATCCAGTTCGGCCTTTCATGCGGCAGCCCGACGAACAGCAACAGAAGAAGCAAAGCGCAGATCGGCACATTGACGAAGAAGGCATAGTGCCAGCTCAAATTCTCTGTCAGCCACCCGCCGACCAACGGACCCATAACGGGTCCGAGGATCACAGTCATGCCGAACAATGCCATGCCGATCGGCTGCTGCGACGGCGGCAATCGCTTGGCAACGATGGTCATTGCCGTCGGGATAAGTGCTCCGCCAGTAAAACCTTGGCCGACGCGCCCGATGATCATCGTGGTCAAGTCCGTCGCTATACCGCAGAGAACGGAAAACGCGGTGAACGAGCTTACCGCGATAATCAGCAGGGTGCGAAGCCCGAAAAGCCGTTCCAGCCACGCGCTCAGCGGAATGATGATGATTTCGGCAACGAGGAAGGCCGTGGCAATCCACGTCCCTTCGGTTCCGGTCGCGCCGATCTCGCCCTGGATCGTGGGCAGGGCAGAATTGACGATCGAGATATCCAGCGTGGCCAGCATCGCGCCAAGCGCACCGGCTGCCACCGCGATCCAGGCGGTTGCGTCGGCGCGCTCGGGGGAGCCGGCGATCCGTGAGGGCAATGCCGTTTCCATTGTGCGTCAACGCGCCCGGGCGCCAAGCGTGGTGAGCTCGTCCCTCGCGCCGCGGGTGTCGACCGTTGCCACCACCGACATACCCGGAATTAGCAAGCGCCGGACCTCCGGTGTCGCCTGTATCGAGATGCGAACAGGGATTCGCTGGACGATCTTCGTGAAATTGCCGGTGGCGTTCTGCGGGGGCAAGATGGAGAATTCGGCACCGGTCCCGGGTGCGATGCTTTCAACCCGCCCTTCGAGTTCGAGATCGGGAAGTGCGTCGATCTCCAGAGAGACCGGCTGGCCTGGACGGATCAGGCCAAGCTGGGTTTCCTTAAAATTCGCGGTCACAAAAATCCGATCAGTCGGGACCACGCTCATGAGCCGTTGCCCCGGCTGGACGTATTGGCCGGCGCGAACCGTCAAATCGCCGACCCGCCCAGTGATGCTCGCGCGCAGCGTCGTTGCCGACAAGTTGAGACGGGCGGCTTCGAGCTGCGCGCGTGCAGCGTTCGCCTGTGAATCAGCCTGCTGGATCTGCGCGCGCAGAGTATCTTGTCGCCTCTGCGCCGCCAGTAGCCCGGCCCTGGCCGCCGCGACTTGAGCCTGCGCTTGGCGGGCCTGCGCCTGCAGCTGGTCCAGCCTTTCTCGCGGTTCGGCTCCGGTCGCAGCAAGCGGGCGATAGCGGGCGACCTGTTCACCTGCGAGCGTCGCCTGCGCCATCGCCGCGGCGAGCTGCGCGCGGGCCTGATCGATGGCGGCATCCTGTTCGCGCTGCTGGGCGCGAACCGTGTCTGCGCCGGCCAATGTCGCGGCAATCTGCGCAGTGACCTGGTTCGACTGCGCGCGATAGTCGCGAATGTCGAGCTGAACGAGCGGCTCGCCTTCCCTCACCGCCTGGTTTTCCGTCACCAGTACGCGATCAACATAGCCGGCCACCTTCGGCGCGACCACCACGCTGTCGGCCGCAACATAGGCGTTGTCGGTCGATTGCTGATACTGTCCGTATGTCTCGTTGCGGTAGTACCAGATACCGGCGGCGATCAGTACGATGAGGCCGACGAGCACCAGACTGCGCCGAACCTTTGGATTGGAGAGCGCCTTGGGCTTGTCCTTTTCCTTGTCGACTTCGGCGTCGATTGCCTGTCCCATGTCTTCGGCCATTTGCCCTTGCACTCCGTAGCTGCGCCCCTGACGCTTTCACGCCACATAGGCTCTCCACGAATATATGAAAGCCCTTTACTAATTTTAGCCCTGAGGTAATCTCCCTTTCATGACTGCTCAGACGAAGAGCCCCAGTTTCGATAACGTCGTAAACGACGATGATCGCGCCATTTTTCTGATGGACGAAATCAGCCGGGCGGCACGAAGAGCATTCGACGAACGCACCCAGCCCGTTGGGCTTAACCGCACTCAGTGGAGGGTGCTGGCCCAGCTCATCAAGGATCCATCGCTGAATCAATCGGACATCGCCAGACAGCTCGAACTTGAGTCGGCGACGGTTGGTCTCGCTGTCACGGCATTATGTGATCAGGGATACATGATCCGCCGCCGCGATGTGAGCGATGGGCGGGCCTGGCAGCTCGACCTGACGAGGAAGGTCGAGAACATCCTGCCCGAACTCAGGAACGCCGCTGACGCGACACATGAGAAGTTATGGGCAGGTGTGTCGCCCGCACAGAAAGAGGCTCTGGCCGACGTGTTGGCGATCATGAGCGCAAACGCCCGTGGACTGCTTTCCGATGCCTGATGCGCCAGTCTCGACAGTAAGCGACAGTCGCCGTCTGGCGCAGGTGATCGGCATTCTTGGAAGACACGGTCTGAACGGCCTTTCGGCAAGTCTCGGTATCGGGCGGACCCGCGGGGATGCGCCACCTCCGCGACCCGAAGCGGTCGTTTCTGCACTCCGCGAGATCGGCCCTGTCGCCGTCAAGTTCGGCCAGGTTCTGGCAATGCGGAGCGACATGCTCTCACCCCAATGGACTACTGCGCTCGCGACCTTGCAGGATCGCGTGCCCGCCGTGCCATTTGCCGAAGTTCGGCATTCGCTCGAGACGGCGTTGGGCGCGCCGGTCTCCGACTGTTTCGAATCCTTCGACGAGACGCCGCTTGCTGCAGGGTCTATCGCGCAGGTCCACGCCGCAGTGCGCAAGGATGGAGTTCCTGTAATCGTCAAGATCAGGCGTCCTGGTATCGAGGAGATCGTGGATGCCGATCTGCGTCTGCTCCGGCGGCTTGCCCGTCTGGCGCAGCGGGTCAATCCCGCGATCGCCCGCCAGCGCCCCGATGAACTCCTGCGGTTTTTTGCCGAGAGCCTGGACCGCGAGATGGATCTTTCAGCGGAAGGGAACGCCAGCGACGAGATTGGCGCATTCCTGGCCGGATTCGGCGTGGAGACGGCCCGCTTTGATTGGGAGGCCAGCGGAAGGAGCATCAATATTCAGGAGCGGGTCGATGGCCTGCCTGCGACCGACCTGGAGCAGCTGCGCGCCGCGGGCATCGACATGGCGCAAGTGGCGCGAACCTACGCCCAGGCCGTCTTGCAAATGATCGTGATCAACGGTCGCTTTCATGCGGATCCCCATCCCGGCAACATACTGATCAAAACGGACGGCACCGTCGTCTTCATTGACTTCGGCGCCATCGGGACACTGCTGCCCCATCGCCGCGACGAACTCGTGGACCTTTCGCTCGCGATCGCGGGTGAGGACACGGCCACGCTGGCAGGTATTCTCCTGCGGTGGGCCGGCGATCCTCCCGTCGATCGTGAAGCACTCGCCCGTGCACTTGCGGGACTGATTGATCGGTTCAAGGTGTCGGTGCTTGACCAGATCGATCTCGGCGAGGTGTTCTCCGACGTGTTCCGGCTGTTGCGGGAGTTCGAGCTGTCGCTACCTCCAGACCTCGCGTTGATGTTGCGCACGCTGCTTACGGCGGAAGGATTCGTGCGGCGCATCGAGCCCCGGTTCGACATCGGCGCGGAACTGGCCCCGATCGCCCGGCAATTGCTTCGCGAACGCGTCGGATTTGGAGAACTGCGTGACAAGGCGCGTCGCACGACCGCGCTTTTGGGGCGGGCAGCGCTGAATGCCCCCGAACTCGTGTTAGAGCTGGAGAAGATCGTGCGGTCGGGCCGATTGCCGATCAGCCTCGACCGCCGGGATCTACAGCTCCTGGCCAGCGGCAGTCGCCAGCGACCCCTCGCTGGTCATCATGTCATTTCTGCTGCTCTTATTATCGCGGCAGCCATTCTATTCGAGGGACAGCCAACGCTCGCCGGAACATGCGCATTTGCGTCGGCTATAATCATCGCAGTCGAATGGTTTCGTCGGAAATGAAGACGCGTGGATGTCCGATTAGATTTGCAGAATCAGCCGACGTAGGCACCCCGACCGCTTGCGAGCAGTCGCTGCGCTGTATCCTCGATTCTGGTTTCCGCGACACTCAACTGCTTGCCCAGTTTGACGACACTGCCAATCGCGCGCAGCGGACCTGAGGTGGCAGGACGGTGAAAATCGACGCGAAGGTCGGCAGTCGCCCGCGCGGTGCCACCCAGCGCGTTGATGGTGTAGAGACCGGTCAGGTCGATCAACGCCGACAATATGCCGCCGTGCGCCGACCCGATCATAGGATTGGACACGATCTCATCCCGCCATGGCATTTCGAGAATTAGCTCGCGCTCGGTCAGATCGACAACATTGAGGCCGAGCCAGCGGTGAAACGGCGCGACGTGGAGCATCTTGCGCAGTTCGGTGAGTTCGGGCCTTTCAGTGCGGCTGGTCATCTCGCATCGCTCGCAGCATGAGTTTGGATCAGGAAGTCGGCAATCGCCGCGCCAAAGACATCGTTCTGATCGCCGACCACCATGTGTGTGGCATCGGCGATGTCGCTATAGGCGGCATGCGGGACCAGCTTGCGGAAATGCGCCACCGCTTCCGGCGAGACGAGATCGCTCGAACCGCCCCTGACCAGATGCACCGGCAGGGTCAGCTTCATCGCCGCACTGCTGAGTTCGCTCTGTCCGTGATCGCCCATTTCGCCGTTCTGTGCGCGACGGCGCATGACCCCATCGATGAAGGCTGGATCCCAGTGCCAGTAATAGCGCCCGTCGGCCTTTTTGCGCAGGTAATGGGCGAGACCCGACGAAGCTTTGCGGCTGGGGCGATGCGGCAGATATTCGGAAATGACGCGCGCGGCTTCGTCCGGGGAGGCAAAGCCCTCGCGCGCGTGGGCAGCCATGAAGCCGACAACCCGCGCCACCCCGGTTGCTTCCATTTGCGGGGTAATATCGACCAGCGTCAGTGACGCGAAGCTGCCGGGGGAAAGCTGCCCTTCAGCGACAATCCCGGCGAGCCCGCCGAGCGACGCACCGATTAGCGCTGGCTTGCGATCCAGCTTTGCTGAAATGGCCACCAGGTCACTCGCGAAGTCGGCAAATTCATAGGCCCCGTCGCTGGCCCAATCGCTGTCGCCATGACCGCGCAGATCGATGGCGATGGCACGAAAGCCATGGCCGGCGAGCAGGGTCGAAATCTTCTTCCAGGCCCGCCGTGTCTGCCCGCCGCCGTGCGCGAGAATGACCGGCATCCCATCGAGCGCGCCTTCGACAGTGGCGGCGATCGCGTGGCCGCAGTGGCCAGTCAACCCGACTGCATCATTTTCCATGAAGTCTTCTTACGATAAGACATCTTACAGTAAAATCCTTTCGATCGACCGCTCGACGGGTAAGGCACACTCCTATTGAAAAAAGATCGGCAACGATAGCTATTTGACCGGGTCCGACGAAATCGTCTTTCTGGTCGAAGAGGTGCCACGCTAGCTGCGCAAACTGTTCGATGCCTCGACGGCGAAATTCGGTCTTTCGCGCAGGAAATGGCGCGCCGTTGCCTATATTTTTCGTTCGCCGGGACCAACCCAAACCGAACTTGCCAAGTGCCTTGATCTGGTGCGCGCCAGCGTCGGTCATGGGATCGATCAACTTGAGAAAGCCGAATATATGGTGCGGCGTTCAATCGAAGGCAAACGCCGGGTTTCGACGCTGCATCTGTTGCCCCGCGCAATCGAAATCCTCCCGTCGCTCCGAATTGAGGCCGATGCGATTTATGCCCGCCTACTTTCGGGAATTTCAGAGCGGGGGTCTGCCGCTATCAAGTAGTTGCTGACAGCTATGTCTCGGAATCTTCAGTAATAATTGCTGGGATTTTGCGCCCTGTAGCAAGTGACGCAACACGTGCGTCAGCCTAGTGCTTGCAGTTGGAGATCGCTTCGCTTCCAAAGCGGGAGCGCCCGAGAGCACTGCGCCAGGCCTTTCTGAATATCTGGAAAGATCCCGACAAGGGCGATAGCCTTTAATTGATCGCGGATCGCTTCTACGATCATCGAAGCGAGGCGCAGCCACGTTTAGAATCGATAGGCGATCCCTACGTTGGCTAGAATGGGCCTTATCCTCAGTCGGGCACTCACGGGCGCGCCACCGAGCGCTCCCTCTGCAACTGTTGAAAACGGAACATATCTGGCGTCCGCATTGAGCATCAAACCGTCGGCCACCCTCACGCGGACCCCGGCCTGACCCGCCGGCGCCCAGCGATCCTCTATATCGAAGTCGGACAATGCCCCGTCGTCCTTACCAAAAAAACGATCCTGCCGACACCGAGGCCTACGTAAGGCCTTACAACTCCCTGGCTGTTGAAATGATATTGAGCGGACAGAATAACCGGTCCGTAGCGGGTCTCGCCCAATGTCCCGAGCGACTCGACCGAACAGGCTCCGACGATTTTCGCCGAAGCCGGAACACCGAAAAACAAGTTCGCCGCAATATCCCGCGTGATAGAATATCCGATATCCGCTGTTACGGTAGTCGCATCGCCAATACGCACCCCGGCATCCGGCAAGGGATTGCCGGCGACGGTGACGTCAGACGCTTCTTCCCCTAGGATAGCCTGCGTGACGTTAAGGGTGACGGTCCACTGATCGGAATCAGATACCTCTTCGCCTTGGGCCGGCTGGGCAAGGCAGAAGCTCGACCCAAGCGCCAGTCCCAACAGGCGTGCAGCCCTCGCCCTGGCAATTTTACGAGCAACGATAATCATTTTTGTTTTTCCTTCTCGATGGAAAATACGAAACCTAATTCGGGGGGTGTCGAGGACGCCCTCGTTTTCAGAGAGTGCCATTCCTTTGCGTGCAGCCTGGCGCGCGTGGCGATCCTGTTGCAAGTTCTTAGCGGTCGTCGCCGTTCTCCAACTTCGTCCTGCCGAGGATGATTCCGGCGGCCCTTTCCGCAATCATCATCGTGGGTGCATTGGTGTTGCCGGCCACGAGTCTCGGCATGATCGAGGCATCGACGATGCGAAGCCTCTCGACCCCGCGCACCCGCAGGGCGGGATCGACCACGGACTGGGGGTCGCGCCCCATCCGGCACGTTCCGACCGGATGATAGATCGTCTCCGCGCGCTCGCGAATGTCGGCGACGATGTCCGCCTCGCTTTGCACCGACGGACCGGGAACGATCTCCCGCCTGGAATACGCCGCCAACGCCGGCGCCGCCAGTATCTTTCTCCCGATCCGGACGGCCTCTATCATGGTTTCGAGGTCCCGCGGATCGCTGAGATAGGCGGGATCGATCAACGGGGCTGAAAGGGGGTCCGAGCTCTTGAGTCCGATGCGGCCGCGGCTCTTCGGCAAGAGGTCGCAGACGTGCAGCGTGTAGCCATAACCGAACGCAACCTGCCGCCCATGGTCCTTGAGCAATGTCGGGAGGAAATGGAATTGCAGGTTGGGCCGCTCCTGCGCGGGCGAGCTCCGGGCGAAGCCGCCGGATTCCGCCACGTTGCTGGTCAGGAAGCCACGTCCCCGGAAAAGATAGGAAAAGACGCCCGCCATCGCTCGGGGCAGGAACGAAGGCGCGATGCCAATCGGCGTCCGATCATTGGCATTGTGCATGATCGTGATGTCTAGATGGTCCTGAAGATTCTTCCCCACCTCTGGCCGATCGGCGACCACGGGAATTCCGAAATTGCGAAGCTCCTGCGCATCGCCAACGCCCGACAGCATGAGCAATTGCGGCGAGTTTATCGCGCCGCCCGAAAGGATAACCTCGCCGCGCGTACGAATGTCGGCGAAACGAACTCCAGAGGCATAGGTGACGCCCACGGCCTTAGTGCCTTCGAAGAGGATGCGGGTGGCCCGTGCATTCGTGATGATTCGCAGATTAGGTCGGCTCTTGGCTTCTGAGAGGAAAGCCCTGGCGGAACTCCACCGACGTCCCCCGCGCTGCGTGACTTGGTAGAAGCCGACTCCGTCTTGCGTTTCGCCGTTGAAATCGGCGTTTTGCGCGAGCTGGATCTGCTGTCCGGCGTCGACGAAGGCCTTGCTCAAAGGGTTGGACGTCCGCAGATCGCAAACGTGCAATTCACCGTCTTTGCCATGATAGGGATTCGCGCCGAACCGCTCGTTCGCCTCCATCGCCCGGAACAGGGGAAGGACATTGTCATAGGACCAGATAGGATCGGCCGCCTCGCCCCAGGCATCATAATCCTGCCTGTGCCCGCGTATGTAGACCATTGCGTTGATGGAGCTCGATCCACCGAGCGTCTTGCCGCGCGGCCAGAACAGCTTGCGATTGCCGAGATGCGGCTGCGGCGCCGTCTCATAGCCCCAGTTGAGCGTTTTGCTCTTGGAAAGAAGCGCTATTCCGATAGGCATGTGGATCAGCGGGCTGCGATCGGGCGGTCCTGCCTCGAGCAAGCAGACCTTCGTCTCAGGGTTGGCCGACAGGCGATCGGCCAGCAAACATCCGGCTGACCCGCCCCCCACGATGATATAATCGAACATACTTTCCCCCGATCGGTGGGCTATTGCGTTCATCGAAAGTTTCTCTGTCCGGCGAACGGACTCAAGGTCGCGGGAACGGCCTCCGTGAGACCGATTAGAAATCAAGGCGCTCATAATCTTCCTTGGTCGCTCCGCAGTCGGGGCAATACCAGTCTGCGGGGACGTCGACCCAACGCGTGCCAGGAGCGACGCCGGTCGCCGGATCGCCCAGAGCCTCGTCATAGACATGTCCGCAGGTCACGCAGTGCCACTTGGCGAAAGGCTCTGCCCCGACAGCTGGTTCGGCCAGCGGCGAGTTGGACGCGTCGTCTGCGAGACGAATGAAATCCGGCTTGTCGCGAACCGCGCAGTCGGGGCACGCCCAATCGTCGGGAACTTCGGCCCAATTGGTGTGCGGGGCTAGCCCTTCATGAGGCTCACCCTTGATTTCATCGTAGATATAACTGCAGTCGGGACAAATATACCGGGACATAATAGCTTATTTCCAATCTGTTCGATAACTGGTGTGATAGCGAGCGAAGTTGCGGCGCTAATGCGCGCCTCCTCTTCGGCGACCCGTTCCGACCGATTTGCACACTCGACATCGGAACCGCGAAGTCGGCCTTCTGGCGCCGCCCTTGGTTCGAATCCAATCGCGGGAAAATTAGCCGCTCAGCGCCGGCGTGCCGTATTTGCGGACGATCGCGTTTTTGTGGGCGGCATCGATCTGGATCTTGTCGATATCGCCATTCGCCCATTCGATCACACGCGGGTCCATTACCTTTCTGAAGAGGGGCGGGATCAGCGCTATGAAGAACATGCCGGGATAGCCGGTAGGCAGTTCCGGGAGGCCCCTGAAGTCGCGAAGCGACTGGTAGCTGCGCGTCGGGTGCGCATGGTGATCGGAATGGCGCTGAAGATGGAACAAGATCAGGTTGGACGCGATGTGATTGCTGTTCCAGGAGTGCCGCGGCTGGGCGCGTTCGTAGCGGCCGTCCTCCATTTTTGCCCGCAACAATCCGTAATGTTCGATATAGTTCGCGCTCGTCAGCTGCCACCATCCGAACGCCATCTGGATGGGCAGGAACACCAGCAACTTGGGATCGGGTCCAAAGGCGATCAGCAGCGAGCCGTAGACAGCAATTGTAAGGATTAACGGCTGGATGATCTCGTTCCCCAGATTCCAGACACTCTTTCCACCACGCTCGAGCCGAACCTTCTCGAGCTTCCACGCGCGCAGGAAGGCGCCCGGAACTTCGCGAAGTGAGAACTTGTAAATATTCTCGCCCATCCGCGACGTTGCCGGATCCTCGGGCGTCGCCACGTCCCGGTGGTGACCCTTGTTATGCTCGATGAAAAAATGCCCGTAGCCGACTACCGCCAGCACGATCTTGGCCAGCCAGCGATCGAGCGTCTGCTTCTTGTGGCCCAGTTCGTGCCCGGTGTTGAGTGCGAGGCCATTGACGATGCCCAGCGACAACGCCAGCGTCACAACTTCCCACCAGGCCATTGGCCGGGTTGCGATCCACCAGACCGATCCGATCAGCGACGCATAGTGTACCGGCACGGTCAGCCAGGTCAGGATACGATAGTATCGATCGGCTTCCAGACGAGCGACTGCTGCCTCCGGCGGATTGTTCGGATCATTGCCGAACAGGGCGTCGAGCAGCGGGATGACGCCGTACCAGACGACCAGCGTAAAGCCGTAGAAAAGGCTCCACCCGGTCCGATCGACAAGATAGAGGCCGATCAGTGGTGCGGCTGGCCAGACCACGGACAACGCCCAAAGATAGCGCTTCTTATCGACATATTGGTCCGGGGCGCTGGCGCCCGGGCTTCTGCTTGTGATCTCATTCATCGCCTGATCCTTTCCCATTGGCACATTTTTCTGTGTCTCGAACCGGCCTATGGTCGGTGCATCGGACCCGTCTATTACTCGTGACGGAGCGAACAACCCAACTTAAGTATGGTTTATCAATTCTTCGGGAATCTTAGACAGCCCCCATCGTACGCAGGTGGCAGTTCCGCATCAGCGGGCAGCCGAATAGGGGCTAAATCAACATGACCGACGCGAGCGCAGATGTGCTTATCATCGGGGCAGGCCATGCCGGCGGCACCGCCGCGGCGCTGCTTCGCCAGAATGGGTTCGAGGGCTCGATCATCCTTGTCGGCGACGAGCCGATCGGTCCCTACCAGCGGCCGCCCTTGTCGAAGGCGGCCCTGCGCGACGACTTGAGTGTCGTCCCGACGCCGCTGAAACCCGTCGAATTCTATGCGAAGGCTGCGATCGACCTGCGGTTGGCCCGGCGCGCGGAGAGACTCGATCGTCAAGCGACAAAGGTGCTGCTCACGTCCGGCGAGAGCATCTCCTACGACCAGCTGATCATCGCTTTGGGATCCCGCCCCGTCCAGCTGAGCGTGCCGGGCGCTGATCTCGCGGGGATCGTCGGCCTGCGAACGGCGGTCGATGCCGAGCAGCTGCGTGTCGCCCTCGCGCGCGGGAAGCACCTGGCCATCGTCGGCGGCGGCTATATCGGGCTCGAAGTAGCCGCCTCCGCCCGGGCGCTCGGCGCGGAGGTCACCGTGATCGAGCGCGAGTCTCGGCTGCTCGCGCGGGTGGCATCCCGCGAAATTTCCAGCTTCTTCCACGATTGCCACGTTCGACATGGCGTTCGGTTCGAACTCTGCACCGCCGTGACCGGCTTCGAAGGGCGCGATGGCAGGTTGACGGGGATATGCCTTGGCGACGGTCGCACGCTGGACTGTGACGCGGCGCTGGTCGGTGTCGGCGCGGTCCCCAACGACGAAATCGCGCGCGAGGGCGGGCTTGAAACCGAAACCGGGATCATCGTCGATCACGAGTCGCGGAGCAGCGATCCTGCGATCTTCGCGATCGGAGACGTCGCACGTCGCCCTGTCCCGAACCTGCTTCAAAAGGTTCGCCTCGAAAGTGTGCCCAACGCTCTGGAGCAGGCGCGGCAAGCGGCCGCTGCTATAACCGGCCGGCCGGCGCCTAAGCAGGAAATACCCTGGCAATGGTCCGATCAATATGACCTGAAGCTTCAAATGGCGGGCATAAAGAACGAGTGCGATCGAACCGTCCTGCGCGGTGCGCCGTCGTCACAGCGCTTTTGCATATTCCATTTGAAGGAAGACCGCCTGCATTGCGTGGAAGCGATCAACTCGCCGCAGGAATTTGCGTCGGGCAAGCAATTCATCGCCGCAGGCGCGCGCATCGACGTCGAACGATTGGGGAACCCCGCCGTCCCGCTGAACGACGCTATCGCCTGACCTTTTTTCCGGCCCGGCCATAAGGGCCTTCGGGTACGTCGGCTTGCGGGCGCTCAGCATGTGTGCAAGCCCGCACGCACGGATATGTCCCGCTATCGCAAATTGGCATTCCAGTCTGTCCTTCCACGCTGCATGTTGTAAACACAAGCAGAGAGTTGGGTGAAGACCATGGGCGCAGTCGCTGATCGAATAACGTTGCTACATGCGGAAA
The DNA here is from genome assembly GCF_001556365.1 of Blastomonas sp. CCH1-A6. NCBI lineage: Bacteria > Pseudomonadati > Pseudomonadota > Alphaproteobacteria > Sphingomonadales > Blastomonadaceae > Blastomonas > Blastomonas sp. CCH1-A6. The sequence continues at coordinate 31,946 of NZ_LSIS01000364.1, forward strand.
GTCTCCCGCGCCCGCGCTTGCTCTCGAGCGACTGGGCAAAGCGCTTCCATGTCTTTCGTGCGCCGCCGGGACACGGAAAAAGCGTTGCAATGGCCCAGCTGTGGGCCGCCCACCGTGAGCGCGGCGAGATGACGGCCTTTGTGTCGGCCAAGCACGCCGATTACGACCCTGACTTGCTCGCGCAACGCATCTACGGCCAATTGCTGACAGCTGAAAATACGCAGAGCATTTTCTCGGCGATGGACGAGCGAAGGCCGCGCAATCTGATGACCTTGGCTGATCGGCTCGACCATGCCGCTGATCGTCAAGGGTACCGATTGCTAATCTGCATCGACGACATCGGCTGTGATTCGGAGATGGCGGACCGGATCGAAGACCTGATGCTCGCCGCGCCGCCGAATGTTGCGATCGCTGCGGCTATGACGGCGGATATTGGTTTTGCTCGTGTCGCCGCGCAGGGCCAGGTCGAAGATGTGACGGTCGACAAGCTGAATTTCAGCCTCGACGAAGCGCGGGCCGTTGCCTGCGGGATGCGCGCCGGTACGGTTTCCGACGCCGATCTCCTTACGCTTTGGGAGCGGACCCGGGGTTGGGCGGCGCCGCTGATCCTGCTGCTGCGGGCGGCCACCTCGACCGGAACCCAGAATCAGCGCCTCGTTTCTAGAAAAGTCACCGGGCGCGACTGCGATCTCGATCGATACTTCAGGAGCGCCATCCTTGCATCTCTTTCCGATGAATTGCGGGAATTCTGCATTCGGGCTTCGGTCCTGGACTCCGTATCGGCCGAGTATTTCGATCAATTATTCGGTGGAAACGACGGCGCCAGGCTTATCGAGAAGCTGTGCGTGGAGCGGATGCTGCTTAGGCCAATGGACAGGAACCGGTCCGCTTGCGAATTTCATCCACTTCTTCGTGAGTTCCTCGAGCACCGATACGCGGTCGAGTATCGGAGTCTGGATCCGGAGCGTCTTGCCCACGCCGCGGAATGGCAGCGACAAAGCGGCAACAGCCGTGAGAGCATCAGCCTGTATCTTCGTGCAGGTGAAAAGGACACAGCCACCGAGATGGCGTCCAGCAGCATAATGGACATCGCGCTGCGGCAGGGAGAGGTAGAGCAGATACAGCTATGGAAGGCCAGTTTCTCCGAAATGGATAATGCCCCCACAATCGCCCTCGGCTTGGCGTGGGCGCAGATTTTCAGTCTCGGGCAAGCGCAGGCAGCAGCCCTGATTGCCGACATAGACGCTGCCAGCAGCGTCCAGGCCGATGATTCGACCAAGCTGCAACTGCAACGTTGGCGCGATCTCGTGGCTGCCGTCGGTGCGGCGACCGCAGACGACCTGACGGAGGCCAGGCGTCGATGCGAACTCTGGATCAAGCAGCATGACGGCACCGATCTTGTGGGCCAGGGCGCGATATTAACTTGCCTCAGCTTTATTGCCGCCAGTGAACACAGGTTTGATGACCTCGTGAAATTGAGGGGGCAGGCCGCATCAGTCAACACGGTCGCCGAACATCGCTACGCGCTTGGCTGGCTTCATGCCACGATAATTTTCGGCGAAATTGCGCAGGGCCACATGGGCTCGGCTGCGGACCTGCTACGCAATGCGCGCGACGATGAGCAGGCGCAGTTTCGCGCCACGCCTTTCTCTGCCAAGCTGCTCGACCTGCTGGAACTTGAAATCGATTACGAGGCGAACCGGCTCGGCACCCTAGGCTCCCGCATCGGGAACGTTCTGGAATTCGTACGTCACCACGGGGTGGTCGATCTGACATTCTTGGCCTTTCGCACTGCGGCAGCTTTCATCGATCTCGGCGGCGATCGGCAGGGCGCAATAGAATTGCTGCAAGAGGCACGCGTAATTGCAAGCGAACACGCATTCCCGCGACTTGATGCATTGGCGCGCATCGCTCTCGCCGACATGGCGGTGATGACCGACGTGGACGACGCCGTCGCCATGCTTCCCGCCCACGATCACCCCGCCTTCCTGACGGCGCATGGCCCCGCTCTCCGCGCGCGCGCATCGCTCAGCGAGGCACGTATTGCCTTGCGGCAGGGAAAGTTCCATTTGTGCAGGCGATCAGCAATCGTGGCGCTTGAGCATGCGCGCCGCAATCATTCGGGTCGACTAGAAATTTCTGCCATGCTTTGCCTTGCTGCTGCCACCGCAGCGGCGGGGAGAACGGCCCCTGCCGAACAGATCGTGGCGGATGCCGTAGACATCGCGTTGCGGAAGCGGTGCTTCCGCACGCTGCTGGATGAGCGGAGGACGCTGGAAAGGCTGGGATCGGCGACCGCCGCGCTGATAAATCTGATCCCGGACGAGCAGGCATTAGGCGCAGGCCACCGTACAGAAGTTGTCCGTACGTCACGCTTGCCCAAACAGGTGGATGTGCCGACGCTGACCAGGAAAGAACTCGCCATCCTGCACCGCGTCAAGGAGGGCCTCTCCAATCGTGAAATTGCCATCCGGCATCGCATCAGCGAGAATACGGTGAAATGGCACCTACACAAGATATTCGGCAAGTTACAAGTTCGAAACCGAGTCCAGGCAGTTTTGAAAGCCGAAGGCATAGGGTTTCTCGATTAGACTTCCGATGTACACTGAACCGTCCAGGGTTCTCCGCAAGCCGAAATTACTAAGATTTAGAGGCCGTTTCGAAAGGGGTTGAGCGGCTGAGGTTCCTGTGATTCCGGGGTTTTGCAGACAACCCGGAGATCTTGATGAGGACCCCAGCCACCCGCGCGCAGCATACGCGAGTTTCGAAGCGTTACCAGACGGATTTGAGCGATGCCGAGTGGGCGCTGGTTGAGGTCTTTCTGCCCGAGGCGCGCGCGACGGGACGCCGGCGACAATGGCTGATGCGCGAGGTGTTGAATGCAATCTTCTATGTGTTGCGTGGCGGGATTGCATGGCGGCTGCTGCCCAAGGACTTCCCTCCGTGGCAGACGGTCTACCGCTGGTTTGCCCGGTTCCGGGACGACTGCGTGTTCGAGCGGATGAACCATGCGCTGGTCGCGCTCGACCGCCAGCGAGCCGGAAGGGACGCCTCGCCAAGCGCAGCCATCATCGCCAGTCAGAGCGTCAAGACCACTGAGAGCGGCGGGCCGCGCGGCTATGATGCAGGCAAGAAGATCAAGGGTCGCAAGCGCCATGCTCTGGTCGATACTGACGGCAGGCCGCTGCTTGTCGAGCGGCACACCGCCGATGTCCAGGATCGTGATGGCGGCGGCGCGTTGCTGCAAATCTCGCGCGGCCTCTTCCCGTTCATCGAGAAGGTCTGGGCCGATGGCGGATATAATCATCACCGTGTCACCGAGGCGACCAGCATCACCGTCGAAATCGTCAGCAAGATCGCCGGCCAATCCGGCTTCGTGGTTCTGCCACGGCGCTGGGTGGTCGAACGCTTCTTCGCTTGGATCAACCGAAACCGGCGCCTCGCCAAGGACGTCAAAGCCACCCTCAAATCCGTCGCAGCCTTCCTCTACGCTGCCGCCGCCATGCTCATGATCCGCCGATTGGCTCGGTCAGCGTGAGTTTCGAAACCGACTCTTAGCCATATATATATATATATATAGAGAGAGAGAGAGAGAGAGAGAGAGAGAGAGAGCGAGAGAAGACAAGTAACTTTGCCAGGGCCTGCCTGGTACTTGCGGTTTGATCGGCACACCGTCGCGAACGACAGGCTCGACTATTTCGCGCTCGACGAAACAGAAGTCGGCGACAGTTCCTGCCCTTTTCCTGCACCCTCAGGGTCAATGCTGGAGCGACAGGCCGAGCGGAGATGTAAACACGCTCGATCCCGCGCCGCGTTGCGCGGCGCCCCTGTTCCGGACACTTCGCGTACTAATGAACGAAGGCTGGTCCTACCGGCGTGTGGCTGGCGGTGACGTGCCTTCCTCACCCTGCTTGATAACGAACGCCTTCTGCGCGTCCGTGAAATTCGATGCCTTCATGCCGTAACTCTAACCGCGAATAGTCCAAAATTCGGGTGGCAGAGCAGCGGTCGATCGAGAAGCTCGCCCTGACTCAGGCTCCGAGCGCTTTCAGCGGTTGCGAAACTGCGCCATATCCAGCGTCAGGCGGTAACACCAGAACCCGTTCCCCGTTCTCGACCGCAACCTCTGGCAGCACCGTCACCAGCCTGCGTTGCCGTGCGCGCGCAAGGCAATCCTGGGCGCCCTCTGCCTCGGCGAGCAGCTTCAGGTTCATCAGGGTGGGAAAGATAATTGTCCGCTCGCCCGACGCCGCCAACCGGATGGCCTCTGATGGCGAAATCCATTCCGCATCCACGGTTTCCCGTCCATCGCAAGCCGCGACCTGTCCCGGCGGCGCGCTAAGGGCGTAGAACCAGGTGTCGAACCGCTTGGGCATGATGGTCGGGGTAATCCACCGGGCAAAGATGGCCAGTTTGTCCAGCCTGAGGCGAACATCCAGTTCGCAAACGACATCGAAGAACGCGATTTCGCCAGCATCGACCGCGCTTCGCACCGCCGCGTCACACGGATCCTCGAACGGTACGCCCTGAGCGGTTTGCGCCAGCAGGATCCCGGTTTCCTCGAACGCCTCGCGGATCGCCCCGACCCGCAAGGTCCGTTGAACCGGGTCGAGATCGTCCCAGCCGATCGCATGACTCCTCCAGCGCTCGTCGGCGTCGCCGCTGTGCGTCTTGCCACCCGGGAAAACCAGAGCCCCCGACGCAAAATCGATCTGGTGATGACGCTTCACCATCAGGACCTGGAACTCGGGGTGGTCGCGGACTAGCAGCACCGTTGCGGCTGGTTTGGGTTCTGGAGCTTGGTCAGAATCACTCATGCTGGCCTCCCTGGCTGTCGCTGAAGCTGCGTTTCTCGATGTGCGCCCGGCCGGGCAAATCCGGCAGCCATCTGTCGATCGCGCCGGATCCGATAGAATTGGCGCGCACCACGATCAGTCACTTTTTGACCATTGTTCAAGGACAGCGCGCAAGGCCGCCGCGAAGGCCAATGGCTGGTCGAGCATCAGGTGATGCCGCGCTTCCGGAACCGCGATGACCGGGATGTCGCCTCCTCCCAGTTCATCGAGATAGCGGCGCGAATCCGATGTGAAGAGCTGGCTCTCAGCGCCGTGGATAATTGCCCTTCTGCCGGGTGCGGCAACCACACGCGGACCGATCTCGAGCCACAGGCGGTGCGAATTGTCGCGCTTGAACACGGCTGGAGAGAACTTCCAGGTCCAATCGATCCCTTCGCGGCAAAGGGCATGGTAAGCCATGTAATCCATGAGAAACGGTTCACCCACCGGCTGGGGCGGGGACAACACATACCTTTTGCGGGCGCTCGGGAAATCGGGATAGCGGCGATGCGGGCGGTTGGGATCGCCCGAGCCGGGGCTGGTCCGACCCATGCTCCAGTATTCCTCCAGCGCCGAGGGGCGCAGGATCATCATGTCGCAGATCGCTGCCCCGCCGAAGGCGTCCGGCGCGAGTTCAAGCGCCCGCAACGCAACGGCGGAACCGAAACTGTGAGCGACGACGATCGGCTTGCTGGCTTGGCCGAACAGGCCCAAGGCTTTAGCAATCCCGATCATTTCGCGGCCACGCGCGGTCATGTCGCAGTCCGGGCGCACCTCGCTGTCGCCCATCCCGGACAGGTCATAGGCGACAAGGTGGTAATCGGCCGCAAGAAACGGGGCTATGAAGGCGAAGCAGCGCGCGTGCGAGAGAAAACCGTGGGTCATCAGCACCGGCGGCGCGGCCGGATTTCCCCAGCGGAAGTAATGCATGCGCACGCCGTCAACCGTGACGAAACCTTCCTCGCGCGGAACAGCCAGGGCCTCGGTGAACCAGTCTGGCAGAACCGACGGGTCAGGCGCCCATTCCGGCACAATATCGGATGCAGCCGATTTCATAAATTGCAGTTCCCCCGTCACGCCAGCGTGAAGCCGCGATATCCGTTCGCCGCCACCTCGTTTATGATGTTCAAGTAACCCACCACGCTCGGGTAGTTTATCAGCTGCCGCGGCTTGCCCGGAATGTTGTCGCCCATGTACCAGGACTTTGCCCGGGGAAAGAGCGTGATCGCCCCGATTGCGGCAACGCTTGTGGTCCATTCGCGCTCCGCTTCGGCTTCCGCTTCAAATCGGGTCAGACCGTCGTCGCGCAGCTTCACCAGGAAGTCCCGCATCCAGTCGCCCTGAATTTCCGCGGCCGTCGGACCGTTGGAAAAGCCCGAGGGACTGAGCGGTCCGTACAGGTAGGCCAGATTGGGAAAGCCGTGGACGGCCGAGCCGAGATAGGCGGTGACCCCTTGGTGCCAGGCATCGGCAAGACAGCGATCATCGCGGCCCCTGATCTCGATCTGGGTCAACCCGCCACTGCCGGCGTCGAAGCCGGTGGCGAACACGATCAGGTCGCACTCGATCAGGCCCTGCGAGGTGAGGATGCCCTCGGGCACGATGCGTTGGATGGGAGTCTGCTTGAGATCGACGAGCGAAACATTCTGCTGCGAGAAGATCTCGTAATAGTTCTGCTCCAGCGAAGGACGCTTGGTGCCGAAGGGGTGGGGCGGTTCGCTCGGCGCCAGGGACTCGTGCAAGGCGGGATCAGCGATCCGCGCCCGGGTCTTGTCGCGCCAGAAATCGTAGGCGTGACGGTTGGCCCGTTCGTCGGTCAGCAGGTCGGCGAAATTGGCATACCAGAACCGCAAGCCACCGGCCTGCCATTGCCTTTCGAACAGGGAGCGGCGTTCTGCTTCGTCAACGTCGAGCGCGGAGGTCTCGACACCGTTCATATCGAATCCGCCGCTTGTACGAAGGCGGGCCGCAAAGAGTGCCGGGTAATCGCCTTTCTCCCGTTCCTGCTGCTCCGCCGTTAGCACCTCCTGCCGCATCGGCAGCGCAAGGATCGGGGTGCGCTGCAGCAAGGTGAGCCGTGCCGCCTCGGCTGCCGCTTCCTGCGCAACCTGGACCCCGCTCGCGCCGGTGCCGACGATCGCCACCTTGCGCCCGGCCATGGACAACCCGTGCTGCGGCCAATGGCCCGTATGGTGCCATTCGCCCGCAAAGCTTTCCAGTCCGGCGATGTCGGGCACATGGGCCTTGGCCGCAAAGCCGAGGCAGGGCAGCAGATAGCGCGCGGTGATCGTTTCGCCCGAGCCGGTCGCGACCCGCCACTTGCGCCGGTCTTCGTCCCACGCCGCGCCGGTCATGCGGGTTCCCATGGCCATGTGGGGCCAGAGCGCAAGACGGTCACAGACATGACGGAAATAGGCGCGCAACTCGCGCCATCCGGGATAGCGTTCGCTCCAGGTCCAGTCGCGCCACAGTTCGGGCAGCGACAGTTCGTACAGCGGCACCTGTGAATCGACGCGCGCGCCGGGATAGCAATTCCAGTACCAGATGCCGCCCGGCGCTTCGGCCGCATCGATAAGCCTGGCGTCGATGCCGGCCTCGCGAAGACGGTGGAGCAGATAGATTCCGCTGAACCCGGCGCCGACGATCAGCGCCTCCCAATCGCCGCCAGGCGTACCGGTCACGTCGCGGCGCCCTGGCTCATCGCGAAGGCCCGAACGGCGGCATAGTCGGCCTTGCCATTCGATGCGCGCAGCGCAACCCCGGCCAGGAAGACCGCCTTCGGAGTCTTGTAACCGGCCAGTTGCTGGCGGACATGGGCCTTGAGGGCGGCCTCGTCGAACTCGGCGCTGCCTTCCAGGACCACGACGCCGGTCACTGCCTGGCCCCATTTCTCGTCGGGCACGCCGACCACCAGGGCATCGGCCACCGAGGGATGGGTCTTGAGCGCCTCCTCGACCTCTTCGGGATAGACCTTTTCCCCGGCGGTGTTGATGCAGACGCTGCCCCGCCCGAGCAGGGTCAAGCTGCCATCTGCCTCCACCTGGCACCAGTCGCCGGGGATCGAGTAGCGTACGCCGCCGATGGTCCGGAACGTCTTCGCGGATTTTTCCGGATCCTTGTAATATCCCATGGGTATGGCACCCCTGCGGGCGATGAAACCGGGAACACCGCTGCCTGCTTCGACCTTGGCATCATTTTCGTCGAATACGTCGCAATGCTCGCCGATCGCGAATTTGGCCGTCTGGACCGAACCGAGCGCGGTGGTCACCGACAGCCCATAGCCCAGCCCCTCTGAGGCGCCAAAGGCGTCCATCAGCGCGACCTGGGGAATGTGCCGGATCAGGCCGTCCTTGACCTCGCGGCTCCACATGACGCCAGAGGAGATGATCGAGATCAGGCTTGTCGTATCGTAGCGCCCGGGATCCTTGTCGAGCGCGGCGAGCATCGGCTTGGCAAAGGCATCGCCGACAATCGCGATCGATTGCACCCGGTGCTTTTCGACCGCACGCCATAGCTCCTCTGCATCGAACGAAGGGCTTTCGAGCGTGACGATGCAGCCGCCGGTCATCATGGTGCCCAGGGCAGAGAGAAGACCGGTGCCATGCATCATCGGGCAGGCCGGAAGGAACACCCGGCCCGGGCCTTCGGCGGCCAGCATCGCTACGGCTTCGGCCATGTCTTGCGGCGCCGGACCAAGCAGGCTGGCGGAATCGAGTTGCGCCTGGCGCAGGTCATGGTGGCGCCACATCACACCCTTGGGCATGCCGGTGGTTCCGCCGGTGTAGATGAATAGTAAGTCGTCGGGCGAACGGGCGATGCCCAGCGGCAAACCATCGCCTTGCGCCGCCAGCGCCTCATAGGGTTCGGCAAACGGCGCGATTGCCGCCGGATCGCCAATTTCGACAAAGATCCGCACCTTGCCGAGCCGTTCTTTCAGTTCGTCGATGCAATCGCGGAATTCGCTGCTGTAAACGATCACCTCGGCATCGGAATCGTCGAAGATGTAATGGACCTCGTCCGGCTTGTAGCGGTAGTTGATATTGACGTGGGTCAGCCGGGCCTTGAAGCAGGCGGCCATGGCCTCGCCATATTCGGGCCGGTTGCGCATGTAGAAGGCCACCTTGGCCCCGGGCTCGATCCCCCGGTCGCGCAGCGCGCGGGCCAGATTGTTGGACCTCCCGCCCATTTCCGGCCAGGTGATACTCCGGTCACCGTGGATCAGGACAGGGGCAGCTGGCGGAAGCACCGGTTCGATGGCATCCAGAATGTCGCCGAAATTCCACTCGGTCATGGTTTTCTCTCCCGGACGGTCCTACTGCGCCGTCGTCAATCCCTGCAGCTGCGCCGCTTCTTCCCTGACCCGCTCCGGCCCGCCCAAAACCTGGCGGTTGAACCCCATCCGCTTAAACCAGAAATGCAGGCCCAGCAGATCGGTAAAGCCCATGCCGCCGTGCACCTCGGTTGCGGTTCGCGCCACGAAACGGTGAACCTCGCCGGTGTGCGACTTGGCGTGGCAGGCCATCAGCGCCGCCTCGCCAAGGGCGGCATCGAAAGCATGCGCGGCATACCACACCAGCGCCCGGCACGGTTCGTGCCGGGCGGCCATTTCCGCGCACATGTGCTTGACCGCCTGGAAGCTGCCGATGACCCGCCCGAATTGCTCGCGTTCCCCGGCATAGGCGACCGCCTTTTCGATCATAACCTCTCCCGCGCCCAGGCTGTCTGCGGCCAGCAGTATCCGGCCGGCGTCGAGCAGCCGCCGCGCCGCAAGTCCACCATCGTCGGCAAGCGGTTCGGCCACTGCGCCGGTCAACTGCAATTCGCCGACGCTGCGGGTGGCATCGATGGTGTGCAAGGCAATTCGCTCGACCCCGTTCGCGGCGGCGTTCAGCAGATGCAGCCGCCCCGATTCGTCGGCCACAATGAAATGGTCCGCATCGGCAAAGTCGAGCGCGAACAGTGCGGTGCCGGTCAGTCCGCCGGCTTCGGCCCGGACTTTCGCGCCGTCGCGCTCCTCGACGATACCGGCGATTGCGACGCCGAACCGCACTGCGCCGGTCGCGATCCGGGGCAGCCAATGGGCCTGCTGCGCGGGCGATCCGGCCAACGTCAGCGCCAGCGGGGCGAGTACGCTGCGGGCCAGGAACGGGGCCGGGGCCACCGTCCGGCCGAGCTGCTCGGCAACCACCGCCGCATCGAGCAGGCTCATCCCCAGCCCGCCATGCGCCTCGGGCACCATCAGCCCGGTCAGGCCGATGTCAGCAAGTGCGGCCATGACCTGGTCGCTGACCGCGCTGCCCGCATCCACGCAGGAGCGCACTTGATCGAGCGGGCAGGTTTCCGCGAGGCAGCGACCGACCGTGTCGCGGAGCATTTCCTGTTCGGGGGAAAGACCGAAATCCATCAGGCGGCTTCCTTCCGGCTGGACGAAGGTTCGGGCGCCGGGCGCGGCTCGCGCGGCATGTTGAGGCCGCGTTCGGCGATGATGTTCTTCTGGATCTGCGCGGTGCCGCCGCCGATGATCAGGCCCAGCTGGAACATGTAGTTCCATTGCCACGAACCGCCTTCGCGCTGGCGCGGACTTTCCGCATAGAGGATGCCCATTTCGCCCATCGCGTCGATCGCCAGGGCCGAGATCTGGTGCGCCAGTTCGCAGCTCTGGAGCTTGACAATAAGTTTGGCCATGCCCCCGGCCTCGCCCTTGATCTGGTTGGAGAGCACCCGCATGCCATTGTATTTCATCGCCGCGACTTCCGCCTGGAGGGCGACGAGGCGGTCGCGCAGCACCGGGTTGTCGATCGCGCGGGCCGGCCCGACCTGTTCTTCCCGCATCAGGCGGATCAGCGCCAGCAACCGGTTTTCCAGGGCATCGGGATCTCCCAGCATGCCGCGCTCATGGCCAAGCGTCGCATTGGCGACGAACCAGCCCTGGCCGCGCTGCCCGACAATCTGATCGACCGGCACCCGCACGTCGGTGAAGAAGGTCTCGTTGAATTCGGCGTGTCCGGTCATCGTCTTGAGCGGGCGGACCTCGATCCCCGGCAGGTCCATCGGAAAGATCAGATAGGAAATGCCGGCGTGCTTGGGCGCGTCCGGCTCGGTCCGCACCAGGCAGAAGATCATGTCGGCCTGGCGCGCGGTGCTGGTCCAGATCTTTTGGCCGTTGATCACGAAATGGCCGCTTTCCTCGCGGGCGCTGGTGCGCAGACTGGCCAAGTCCGACCCGGCGCCAGGCTCGGAATAGCCCTGGCACCAGACCACTTCGCCGCGCAGCGTGGGTTCGATCCAGCGGCGCTTCTGCTCTTCGGTGCCGAGTTCGAGCAGGGTTGGAACCAGCATCGAGATGCCTTGGTTGGACAGTCCGCCCGGCACGCCCGCACGCGCGAATTCCTCGGCGATGATCCGCGCCTTGAGGATGTCGGGCTCGGCGCCGTAGCCGCCATATTCGCGCGGAATGGTTCGCGCGGTGTAGCCATTTTCCAGCGGCAGGTTTTGCCAGGCGACCTTCGGC
>NZ_LSIS01000365.1:0-24807 GCF_001556365.1 Blastomonas sp. CCH1-A6
CCTCACTCCCCCCCTAACAACCACCCCATGATCTCCGGCAAACGCGCAGCCCAGGCGTTTTCCTCGTGTTCCGCCCCTTCGTACACCCGGCTTTCCCAGTCCTTGCCCTTCTGCCAGCCCGAGGCGGCGATGCGGGCGTCCACCGCCTGCTGATAGGGCGCGTAGAAGGTGTCGAGCGTCGCGGTGCCGTGGTCGAGCCAGAGGCGGCGGCCGTCGGGTGGGCCGAGCTTTTCGGCGAACCAGCGGTCCCAGAGCCCGATCAGCTCGGGATCGCCGCCCTCCACCGCGCGCGGATCGATGGCGGGCCAGTGCGAACTGATGCACGCGGCGCGGCCGAAAATGTCGGGGCGATTGAGGAAGGCGTAGCAGCTCATCAGCCCGCCCATGCTCGATCCCATGATCGCCGTGTCGTCGCGGCCGGGGCGGGTGCGGAAGCTCGCATCGACCCAGGTCTTGAGCGGTCCTGCGATCCAGGCAAGATAGGCGTCGGAGAGGATCGGGCCACCGGCGGCCGCGTCCATCCGCGCCCGCAAGCCGGGCGAGGCGGCGTCGTGAATGTCGCGCGGCAGATACTGGCGGAAGCGGTCTGCGCCCGGTGCCCAGATGCCGATGATGATATGCGGCTCGACCGCGCCGCTGGCCGACACCTGCAGCATCGCCCTGTCCGCCGCCCAGATCTTGTCGAAATTGGACCAGCGCCGGTCGAACAGATTGTGCCCGTCGTGCATGTACAGCACCGGATAGCGCCGCGCCCCGGTGTCATAGCCCGGCGGCAGCCAGATGGTGAGCCGCTGGTCGGGCAGGCCGGCGGCCGCGATCCGCTCGTACTGCAGCAGCCGCCCCTTGTCCTCGACCCGCAGCGCATCCTCTGCGCGCAGCGCAGGCGCGAGCGCCAGGGCCAGCAGCGCCAGCGCGAGTCGCAGCCAGGCGTTCACCGCCCGAGCCGCTCCAGCCGGATCGCAAAGCCACCGCCCGGTGCCATGCGGATATTGAGCGTGTCTCCGGCGGTGACGGCCTTCTGCTCGATCACGATCTGGTGCCGCGCCTCGGTGCAGTAATCGGCGCTGTCGCCATCGCGCCAGACATGCGCCCGCCAGCGCGAGCCCCTGGGCAGAAAGGACAGGTCGATCGCCGCCTCGCGCGCGTTGTCGTCGGTGACGCCGCCGATATACCAGTCAGGCCCGTTGCGGTCCTTGCGCGCGATCACCGCCATCTGGCCGACCTCGCCGAGCAGCGTGCGGCTGTCCTCCCAGTCGGTCGGCACCTTCTCGATAAACGCCAGCTCGCGCGGATGCGCTTCCAGATTCTCGATCAGGTCGGCGACCATCTGGATCGGCGAATAGAGCACGACATAGAGCGCGAGTTCACGCGCCAGCGTCGATTCGAGATCGCGCCCGCCGCGCCCCTTCAGTGAGAGGATGCCCGGCGTATAGTCCATGGGCCCCGCGAGCATCCGCGTGAACACCAGCGTCGGTGCGTGCTTGGGTCCGTTGCCCGGCGTGCCCCAGGCCTGATATTCGCCGCCGCGCGCGCCCTCGCGGCTCACCCAGTTGGGATAGGTGCGCCTGAGTCCTGAGTCCTTGATCGGCTCGTGCGGGTTGACCGCGATGCGGCGCGCGGCGGCCTCCTGCACGACCTTCAGGTGATGCTGCGCCATGCGCTGGCCGTCATGCCATTCCATGCGCTGTTCGCCAGTGCCGTCGCCCGGCGCGATGATGCCGCCCGCATCGGCGACATAGCCGGTCTTGACCGCATCGACGCCGTGCCGGGCATAGAGATCGAGCGCCGCGCCCAGCTGGCTTTCGTATTTCGCGATATTGCCGCCGGTCTCGTGATGGCCGATCAGGCGCACGCCATGTTTGCGGGCATAGGCGGCAAGGTCGGGCAGGTCGAAATCGGGGTAGCTCTGGACGAAATCGAAATCGCGGCCATTGCCGAACCAGTTGCCGTCCCAGCCCTTGTTCCAGCCCTCGACCAGCACCCCGCGAAAGCCATGGCGAGCGGCGAAATCGATATGGCGGCGGACATTGTCATTGGTCGCGCCGTGCTTCGGCCCGCTCGCCCAGCTCCTGGTCTCGAGGTGCATTTCCCACCACACGCCGACATATTTGTGCGGGGTGAACCAGCTGGTGTCGCTGAGCCTGTTGGGCTCGTTGAGGTTGAGCTCGAGATCATTGTCATACAGCCCGCCTGCGCTGCTCGCGATGCGGATGCTGCGCCAGGGGGTGGTGAATGCGCCTGTGCGCTCGACCTTCGCGCCGCGGCTCGAGGGCGAGAGCGTGGCGCGGAAGCGCTGGCCGTCGACGCGCTTGAGCCACATCGCGGCATAATCGACCAGCGCGGCCTCGTGGAACGCCAGATGCGTGCCATCGGCGAGCTTCACCGTCATCGGCGTGTGCGCGGCGGAGACCTGATCGATTTGGGTCGCGTGATAGAGATATTCGTAGCGGTTCCAGTCGCCCGCCTGGATCCACCAGGCCTGGCCGGGCGCGGCGATGACGAATTCGGTCAGCTCGTCGGCGATGCGCCACGGCCGGCCATCGGCGCGCGCGGCGAATTCGTAACGAAAGCCGATGCCGTTGTCGAAGGCGCGGAAGCGGATGGCGATCGGGCGATCGGTCGGCCGGTCGGTGAGCGCGTCGCTGGCACCGGGCGAGACGAGGCGGACCAGCAGATCGTTATGCCGGTCGGTCACGGTCCTGCGCTCGCCCCAGGGCTGGTCCCAGCGTGTATCGACGCTGGCGGTCTCGCTGGCGACGAAGCGGCTGTTGCGACCGAAGCCGTCCTGATCGGTGAACTGGAAGCCCATGCGCGAGGGCGCGATCAGCGGCTTGCCGTCGCGGCTGACGGCATATTGGGCCCAGCCTTCGCCATCGATCGTCACGTCGATCCGCACCCGTCCATCGGGCGAGGCGACGCTCGCGACGGGGCTCGATTGCGCAAGCGCGGGCGCGGCGAGCGCCGCGAGCCAGGTGAGAAGGGCTAACAGCAGCGATCGCATCGGGAATCTCCTGGGGAAAGGATCAGTCGGGGGTGAAGAGCAGCGCGCCGTGGCCGGGCAGGCTGCCGGGCGCGGCGTCATTGACCGCCATCACCACGGCACCCCTGGTGGGCAGCGCGGCGGGCCAGGCGGCAGGCGCGGCGGACAGGTTGAACGCGGCGATAATGCGCTCGTCGCCCTTGATGCGCTCGAAGGCGAGCACCTGCGCGTCGCAATGCAGGATGGCGATGCGGCCCGTCGCCAGCGCCGGATGCAGTTTGCGCAGCGCGAGTGCGGCGCGGGTGAGGTTGAGCAGCGATTGCGGGTCCGCGCTCTGCGCATCGACCGCGAGCGGGCCGTGCTCGTCGCCAAAGGGCAGCCACGGATCGCCGCTGCCGAAGCCCATATCGTTGGCGTTGCGCCGCCAGGGCATCGGGGTGCGCGCGCCGTCGCGGCTCAGCGTCAGCGGCCAGTTGGCGATCGCCTCGGGGTCCTGCAGCCGCTCGAACGGGATCTCGACCTGCGGCAGGCCGAGCTCCTCGCCCTGATAGAGGAAGATATTGCCGCGCAGCGCGACGAGCAGCAGGATCTTGAGCCGGGCGAAGGCCTCGCGATGCTCGGGCGCGGCCCAGCGGGAAAGCGCGCGCGGCGCGTCATGATTCTCGAACGCCCAGCTTGGCCAGCCGGTGCCGGGCGTGTCGGGCCAACCGGTCAGCGCCTGCGCGACGATTCCCGGCGTCAGCTTCTCGGCATAGAGGAAGTCGAAGCCATAGGCGCTGTCGAACCGCGTGCCGCCTGCGGTGAACAGCTTCATCTCGCGCTCGGCATCGTCGCCGCCCACCTCGGCGACGGTGAACTTGTCGCCATAGGTGTCGATCAGCGCGCGCATCCGCTCGACAAAGCCGGGAATGTCGGCATGCGACTGGTTGTAGACTTTCAGCTGGAAATCGAACGGCCGGGTGCGCGGCTTGCCGGTATCGGGCGCGGGCGGATTGTCGCGCAATTGCGGATCGTGCATCGCGAAATTGACCGCGTCCATGCGGAAGCCGTCGACGCCGCGATCAAGCCAGAAGCGCAGCACGTCCAGCAAGGCTGCCTGCACCGCCGGGTTGTGCACGTTGAGCTGCGGCTGCTCCTTCAGGAAATTGTGCATGTAATACTGGCCGCGCCGCGCATCCCAGGTCCAGGCGGGGCCGCCGAACACCGACTGCCAGTTGCTCGGCGGGCTGCCATCGGGCTTCGCATCGGCCCAGACATACCAGTCGGCCTTGTTGGCACTGGCGCTCGATCGGCTGTCGACGAACCAGGGATGCTGGTCCGAACTGTGCGAGAAGACCTGATCGATCAGTACCTTGAGGCCGAGAGCGTGCGCGCGCGCGACCAGCGCGTCGAAATCCTTGAGCGTGCCGAAGATCGGATCGACCCCGCAATAATCGGCCACGTCATAGCCGAAATCCTTCATCGGTGACGGGAAGAAGGGCGAAAGCCAGATCGCATTGACGCCGAGCTCGGCGATATGGTCGAGCTTCGCGGTAATCCCCGCGAGATCGCCGATGCCGTCGCCGTTCGCATCGGCAAAGCTGCGCGGATAGATCTGATAGATGCTTGCGCCCTTCCACCAGGGGCGGGGGACACCGGTGCCATTGTCGGTATCGGGCCGGGTATCGCAGATCGGCTTGGTCATGTTTCGGCTCTCAGTCGATCGGGGTGGCGCGGCAGACGGCATAGCCCAGCGGGGCCAAGCGGATGGCGACCGATCCCGGCGCGCTGGCGGTGGTCGGGCATGTGCCGGCCAGGCCGATGAACGCGCGCGAGCGATAGCCGACTTCCACGTTCATGCTCACCGGCTGGTCCGAGGTGTTGACCGCGACGAGAATTTCCTCGCCATCATCCTCGCCGCGCGTGAAGGCGAGCAGGCCGGGCTTGGGGCCGTAATGGCGCAGCACGGTGCGCCCGTCGCGCAGCCGGGGATGCGCCTTGCGGATCGCCGCCAGCTCGGCGATCAGCGCATAGAGCGGGTGCGCGGAATCGAAATTCTCGGTTGCGGTGGTCGCAGCCGACCCGACGAGGCGATTGTCGTTGTAACTGGCGACGCGGCTTGCGAACATGTCCTCGCGCGCGTCCTGGTCGTTGCCGTCGCCGGTAAAGCCCTGCTCGTCGCCATAATAGACGGTCGGCACGCCGCGCGCGGTCAGCATCAGCACATGCGCGAGCTTCATGCGGGCGAGGCGCTGTTCCTCGCTGGCGTCGGGAAAGGCCTTGTCGAGCATGTGCCCGAGCCGGCCCATGTCGTGATTGCCGAGAAAGGTGGGCAGCGTGAGCGCGGTCGCATCGCCGCCCTCGTAGAGCACGTCGCCCGCGATCAGACTGGCGAACAGGTCGGTCCCGGCCTTGCCGGTGAGCATGTCGCGCACCGCGGCCTGGAAGGCGAAATCGAGCACCGCGGGCAGCTTGTCGCGGCGCGTGTATTGCGCGAGGAAACCAGGGTCCATCGCGTCGTTGGCGACCTCGCCGAAGATGTGGAAGTTCGGGATGCCTTTGGCCTTGGCGCGTTCGCGCATCGCGGGGGCAAAGCGCGCCCAGAATTCCGGGTTCACGTGCCGCGCGGTATCGATGCGGAAGCCGTCGATACCGAACCGGTCGATCCAGCTCGCGTAAATCTCGATGAACCCGTCGACCACGCGCGGGCTTTCGGTCATCAGATCGTCGAGCCCGACGAAATCGCCATAGCGCGAATCCTCGCCATAGAAGCTCGTATTGCCGCGATTGTGGTAATGGATCGGATCGTTGAGCCAGGCGGGAACCTTGATCTGCTCCTCGCCCTTGGGCAGCTGCGGGGTATAGGCGTAAGCGGGATCGGTCAGCCGCGCGAAATTCTCGGCCGTGCGGACGGCATCCCCCTCGAACCCGCCATTGATCCGCTCGCCGTTGATTCCGCCTTTGGTCCAATAGGGATAATCCGCCTTGGAGCGATAGGCGCAGACCGGTTTCCCCGCGCATTCCCTGAAATAGATCACATCGGCGGTGTGGTTGGTGATGATGTCCATATAGACCTTGATGCCGCGCGCGTGCGCCGCGTCGACAAAGGCCCGGAATTCGTCATTGGTGCCGAAATGGCTGTCGACCTTGATGAAATCGGTCACCCAATAGCCGTGATAGCCCGCGCTTTCCTGGCCCGGTTCGCCCTGCACGGGCTTGTTCTGGAAGATCGGTGCGAACCAGATCGCGGTGACGCCAAGGCGCTGGATGTAATCGAGCTTCTGCGTGAGGCCCTTGAGATCGCCCCCATGGAAGAAGCCCTTGTGCGCGGGGTCGAACCCGGTCTTCAGCCGGTCGCCCTTCAGTCCGCCGCGATCGTTGGCGGGATCGCCATTGGCGAAGCGGTCGGGCAGCACGAAATAGATGATCTCGTCCTGTGGCGGACGGCTGCGCACGGTGGCGGCGCTGTAATCGGGCGTCTGCGCGGCGGCGGGGGCCGAAGCGGCCAGGGCGGCCAGTCCGGCCAGCGTCATCCAGTGTCGCATTGTGCGCCTACCTCATTCGCAATAACGGGGGGCGGGTGGGGAAACCCGCCCCCCGACTGGTGACCGGATCAGAACTCGTACGTCGCGCCCAGGAAGAAGGTGCGGCCGAAATTCTGGATCGTTCCCGTCTGGGCGACATTGCCCCAATAGGTCCGGGTCGGTTCATCGGTCAGGTTATTGACCTGCGCAAGCAGCTTGAGCCCGCGCAGCGCGCTGCCTTCCTGGAACTGGTAGGAAAGCTGCGCATCCATCACCGTTTCCTTGGCGCTGGTCAGGACGAGCTCGCTGATGCCGATCTGCGGGCTGACGAAGCTCGAACGATGGCGGGTGCTGAGGCGTGCCCCGAAGCCGGCCTTTTCGTAGAACACGGTCGGGTTGAACACGTGCTCGGACAGGCCCGGCAGCGGCAGGTTGATCGAGGCGCCGCTGGTCGCGCTGGGGAATTCCAGGTCGCTCTTGCTGTACGCATAGTTGAGCTGAACCCCAAGACCATCGAACGGAGCGGGCAATTCGACGAAGGTCTTGGAGAACTGGAATTCGAAGCCATAGACATAGCCGCCATCACCGTTGATCGGCGAGGAGAAGCTGCCCACCGCGTTGCCGGGAATGTTGGTGCCCGGAATCGGCGGCGGGATGATGCCGTTTTCGACATAGTTGAACTGCGGAATCGTGCCGTTGATGATGTACGATTCGAGGTCCTTGTAATAGGCACTGACCGCGAACACGCCCGAATTGCCGAAATAGTGCTCATAGCTCAGGTCGAACTGGTTGGCGCGATAGGGCGACAGCTCGGGATTGCCGCCGCCGCCACTGGTGTTGCCGTCCGATCCGGTATTGACGCTGATCGAACCGCGCAGCTCGAAGAAGCGCGGGCGAGAGATCTGGCGGCTGTAGCTCATGCGCAGGATGTCGCGGTCCGACAGGTCGAGGATCAGGTTCACCGCCGGCAGGAAGTCGTTGAACGTGCGTCCGCGCGTCACCGGACGGCGGTTCTCGCGTGCCGGCGGCGGGGTGGCGGGGTTGTCGACCAGGTTCGGGTCGGCAAAGTTCACCGTCGAGCTCTGGTCGGTGCGAACATAGCGCGCGCCGATATTGCCGTGGAAGCGCAGGCCGCCGAGTTCGGTATCGAAATCGAGCTGGGCATAGCCCGCGTACGTTTCCTCATCGATCCGGAAGCTCTGGTCGATGGTGAAATCGAACGCGATCTGGTCGGTCGGCTGCCGCACGCCCAGCGTATTGCCGAAGGCGAGATTGAAGGCGCCATCGATATCTACCACGGCAAAGCCGGGCAGGCCCGCCGCCGCATAGCCGCCCGAGAAGCCGGCCTGCTTGACCAGATTGCCGGGCACTGCCAGCGGGCTGCCGGGAATGCCGAAGGTGTTGAAAGAGGTCACCCGGCGGTCGCCGCGGCGGTCGGCATAGCGGAAGCCGAAGCGCAGTGCGTCGAGGAAATTGGCCTCGTCGAAGCGGATGACCAGGTCGGCTGCGGTCGCGAACAGCTCGTCGCTGTCCGCCTGCGGCACCAGGAACTGGCCGTCGAGGAAGAAGCCGCCGCCAGCCGGATCGACATCGGTGAAGTTCGAGCTGATCGAACGGATGGTCGGAAGACGCGTGCCGTTGAGCTGATAGTCGACCGAGATCAGCCCGGGGATCGAATCCGCGCGGCGCAGGCCGGTGGGCGTGTTGACATAGGGGCGCAGGTTGATGCCCGCGTTGTTGAAGAAGCTGGTGCCCTTCGAATAGCCGACATCGACGGCGAGGGTGACGCGGTCGCTGAAGTCATAGGCCAGGTTGCCGCCGATGGTGTAGAGCTCGTCGCGGCGGCTTTCGTCCTGATTGACCAGCTCGGTGCCCAGGCCGAAGCCGAAGCCGTTGCTGCCGACCTGGTTGACGATGCGGCCGCCGATCAGCGCGTTGTTGGCGATCACCGGGTTGATGAACTGGTTGTCGCCCGATTGCGGCGAGACGACGCGCAGGCCGCGACGCTGCACGTCCGACTTGAAGCGCGAATAATAGCCGTCGATCAGCACGCGGAGACGATCGCTCGGCTCCCACTGGATCACGCCGATCGCCGCGTCGCGCGTCTCGCGGCCACCGAACTGGATGCCTTCGAAACCGAAATTGAGCGAGTCTGCAACGCCGTCGCCATTGAGGTCACGCGTGGGGGACCCATTGGTGCCCGGGATCGGGAAGTCGAACTGGACGAAGCGCGTGGCGACGTTCGGCTGGTAAAGCCGTGCATAGCCCAGTGCGATGCCCAGCGTGTCGTCGAGCAGCTTGGCCTGGACCGATCCGGACACGCGATAGCCATAGGACGAGACGTCCGGGCTTTCGCTGGCGCGGTCATTGTACAGGCCGCGCAGGTTGACGGTCGCCTTGAACGCATCGGCATTGTCGAGCGGGCGCACGGTCTTCAGCTCGACCTTGCCCGCGATGCCGCCCTCGATATGGCTGGCGAGCGGGGTCTTGTAGACCGCGGCCTGGTTGATCAGTTCGGACGGATACTGGTCGAACTCGATCACGCGGTTGCCGCTGGTGGCGACCTGTTCGCGGCCGTTGAGCGTTGCCGAAACGAGGTCCTGCGACAGGCCGCGAATGTTGATCGCGCTCGCCTGGCCGCCGGTGCGCTGCGAGGTCACGCCGGGCAGACGGGCCAGCGATTCCGCGATCGACACGTCGGGAAGGCCCGCAATGTCGTCGGCGGTGACGATATCGACGATGAAATTGCTCTCGCGTTTGGCGGCGATCGAGTTCTCGACGCTGGCGCGGAAACCGGTGACGACGATGACGCCGCCTTCCTCGTCGATCTCGGCGGTGCCCTGCGGCTGTTCGGCATCCGTGCTCTGCGCGAGCGCGGGGCTGGCAGCGCCGATCATCAGCGCGGTGGACAGGGCGGCAAGGCTGGTGCGGCCGGACGCAAGGCGCAGTCGACGGGCGCGAAAAATCGCTTTCATGATCACTCTCCCCAGGGGCCCCGCACGCACATGGCGGGGATGATTTCTGGCGTCTGGAAAAAGTCCAGGGCCGCCGGTTTTCAGGTGAACCGGTCGGCAGTTTGAATAACCTTTGCACCACGATTGCAAAAGGCATACGCATACGTATTCAGGCTGAAAGGTCGCAAAGACCCGGAAATAGCGCGGTTTTGCAAGCGACTGGACGCTAAGGGGCAGGATGGGACGCAGGCCAACCTCATTCGACATCGCACAGCTGGCGGGCGCCTCGCAGCCCACGGTTTCGCGCGCGCTCAGCGGCAATCCGGCGGTCAGCGAACAGACGCGCCGGCGCATCCAGGCGATCGCCGCGCAACTCAATTATTCGGTCGACAAGAACGCCTCGTCGCTGCGGCGGCAACAGGCGAACACGCTCGCGCTGCTGTTCTTCGAGGACCCGACGCCCGACGATTCGATGATCAACCCCTTCTTCCTGGCAATGCTGGGGTCGATCACGCGCACCGCCTCGCGCGCCGGGTTCGACCTGCTGATCTCGTTCCAGCAGCTCTCCAGCGACTGGCATGTCGATTACCAGGACAGCCACAAGGCCGATGGCATCATCCTGCTGGGCTATGGCGATTACGAGGACTATCGCGCTCGGCTGACGCATCTGGTGGCGCAGGGCACGCATTTCGTGCGCTGGGGATCGCCGATGGCGAACGAGCCGGGCATCACTTTGGGGTCGGAGAATCGCAGCGGTGGCTATGCCGCGACCCGGCACCTGATCGAGCGCGGGCGACGGCGCATCGCGTTCATCGGTATCGCATCGAGCCATGCGCCCGAGTTCGAGGACCGCTGGCGTGGCTATCGCGATGCGCTGGACGAGGCGGGGCTGGAGGCCGATCCGGCGCTGCAGCGCGATTCCGTCACCTCCGAAGAGGCAGGGCATGAGGCGGTGCGCTCGCTGATCGCGGCGGGCACAAGTTTCGATGCGATCTTCGCCGCGTCCGACCTGATCGCCATCGGCGCGATGCGCGCGCTCGCCGAGCAGGGCCTCAGTGTGCCCGGCGATGTCGCGCTGGTCGGGTTCGACGACATTCCGGCGGCAAGCTTCACCAACCCGCCGCTCACCACGGTCAGCCAGGACGTGAAGGCGGCGGGGGAAGCGCTGGTCGATACGCTGCTGCGCAAGATCCGCGGGCAGGCGGTCGAGCCCTATATGCTGCCCACCCAGCTGATCGTGCGCGGTTCGAGCGGCTGAACGCTTGGCCCCCCACGTATACGTATGCGCTGCGGTTGTGCGCTGACGGGCGCTCTGCCACGGTTCGGGCCAGGGACCCCGCGAAGAGCATAAGGCGGACATCCAGGGAGAGGCGCATGATCGCGGAAAAACCGCGCAAGAGCTTTTGGCAGCTGTTCAACCTGAGCTTCGGATTCTTCGGCATCCAGATCGGGTTCGCGCTGCAGAATGCGAACATGAGCCGCATCTTCCAGTCGCTCGGCGAAAGCCTCGACAACCTGCCTGCCTTGTGGATCGCAGCGCCGCTCACCGGCTTGCTCGTCCAGCCGATCGTCGGCCATTATTCGGACCGCACCTGGACCCGGCTCGGCCGCCGCCGCCCCTATTTTCTCGCCGGGGCCGTGCTCGCGGCGCTGTCGCTGGTCGTCATGCCGCTGTCGCAATCGCTGCTGCTCGCCGCGATGATGCTGTGGATCCTCGACGCGTCGCTCAACATCTCGATGGAGCCGTTCCGCGCCTTTGTCGGCGACAATCTGCGCAAGGACCAGCACACGATGGGCTATGCCATCCAGACCGCGTTCATCGGCGCGGGCGCGGTAGCGGGGTCGCTCTTCCCCTATCTGCTCACCGATCTCGGCATCGCCAACACCGCGCCTGCGGGCCAGGTGCCCGATACGGTGCGGATCAGCTTCTGGTTCGGCGCCGCCGCGCTGTTCCTCGCGGTGCTGTGGACCATCGTCACGACGCGCGAATACAGTCCGGAGGAAATGCGCGCCTTTGCCGAGGCAACCCCCGATGCCCCCGAGGCCCAGCCGATCCGTGCGCTGGCGACGCGAACGCTCACCAGCGCGATCGCCTGGATCGCCGCCGGGGTGGTGGTGGTCGTTCTGGTGGGGAGCTTCGACCTCGAGAAGGAGCTGTACCTGCTCGGCGGATTGCTCGCCGGCTATGGCCTTGCCAGCCTGATCGCGATCCGCATGGCGCGTGCGGGCCGCGACAACAGCTTGCTCGGGGCTATCGTCGGCGATTTCTCGGGCATGCCGCAGATCATGAAGCGGCTGTCGCTGGTGCAGTTCTTCAGCTGGTCGTCGCTGTTCATCATGTGGATCTACACCACGCCCGTCGTCGCGCAGACCGCGTTCGGCGCGACCGATGCGTCGAGCCCCGCCTATAACGCGGCGGGCAACTGGGTCGGCGTGCTGTTCGCCATCTATAACGGCATCGCGGCGATCGCGGCACTCACCCTGCTGCCCTGGCTGGCGGCGCGGATCGGCAAGGTGCGGGCGCATGCCCTTTGCCTGCTGTGCGGTGCCGCCGGGTTCGCGAGCTTCCTGTTCATCCGTGATGCGCAGCTTCTGGTGGTCAGTGAGATCGGCATCGGCATCGCCTGGGCGTCGATCCTCGCCATGCCCTATGCCATCCTCGCCTCCAGCCTGCCGCAGGCCAAGCTCGGCATCTTCATGGGGCTGTTCAACGTGTTCGTGGTGCTGCCGCAGCTGCTGGTCGCGACGGTGATGGGCAGCCTGCTCAAGGCCTTCTTCCCGACCGAGCCGGTCTGGACGATGGCGTTCGCTGCCGCCGTGCTGGCCATGGCCGCGCTCGCGACGCTGCGCGTGCCTGAGCCGGACGCCGCGCCCATGTAACGATCCGGCCAACCCGGCGAACCTGATGGCGGGTGCACGCTATCGGGATGCGCGGGGATGGAAGCTGTCGGAATTCAGGGCTCGGCGACCGGACCACAGGCGCGCCCTTTGCCGCCGGTGCTGCGCATCAGCTTGCGCGTCTGGCTGAAGCTCTATGCCGCGCTGATCGCCTCGGCGCGGCCGGTATTCGATCTCGTCGTGCGGCTGGTCATCGCGCAGGGGCTGCTTGCCTCGGGCCTGGTCAAGCTGATGGACTGGGAGCGCGCGCTCGCATTGGCCAGCCAAGAATATCCGGTGAGCTTCATGTCGCCACCTTATGCCGCCGCGCTGGGGCTCGCGATCGAGCTCGGCGGTTCGCTGCTGCTCGCTTTGGGGCTGATGACGCGCGGCGCGGCGATCGCGGTGGGCGCGCTGATGCTGGTCGCGCAGCTCGGCTATCTGCCGACCGACACGCAACTGTTCACCATCGCGCTGATGGGCTGGTATGCTCTGCGCGGTGCGGGGGCATTGTCGCTCGACCGGCTGCTCGCGCGCGGGCTCAAGGACAGCGCGGTGCCGCTCGCGCCCCAGCTGGTCGGCGCGGGCGATTGGCTCACCCGCCATGCCGCGCCCTGGTATCTCGCCGGCCTGCGGCTCTGGCTGGCGCTCGCGCTGGTGGTACAGGCGGGATGGCTCGCCTTGCCCGAGCCGCAACCGCTGCTACCGCTCGCCAGCTTCGCCGCGCTGCCGCCTCCCAGCGCCGCGCTCTATGCGCTGCTGATGCTGGCGGGGCTCGCCATGCCGCTGGTGTCGCTGCTCGCGATCCTGGGGCTGCAGGGGGCGATGCTGATGGGCCATGGTGCGGGCCTGCCGCTGCTGGCGATGGCGACGCTCGGCCTTTTCATCGCTCATGGCAGCGGACGCGCCTCGATCGATGCGGGGATTGCGGCCTGGCTGCAGGCGAACGTGCTGCGCGATGCGCGGCCCGGCATGGTGCCGCAGGACTGGCCGCATGTCGTGATCGTCGGCGGCGGCTTTGGCGGGCTCGCCTGTGCGCTCGCGCTGCGCCGTCTGCCGGTGCGGATCACCTTGATCGACCGGCAGAACTATCACCTGTTCCAGCCCCTGCTCTACCAGATCGCCACCGCCGCGCTCTCGCCCGCCGATGTCGCCATCCCCATCCGCCAGCTGTTCCGCGCTGACGGCAATGTCCGCGTGCTGCTCGGCGACGTCGACCGGGTCGATACGCAGGCACGCACCATCGGCTTTGGCGGCAACGCGCTGGAATACGACTATCTCGTGCTCGCCACCGGTGCCACGCACAGCTATTTCGGCCGCGACGAATGGGCGCCCTTCGCCCCCGGCCTCAAGCGCGTGGAAGACGCCATCGCGGTGCGCGCCGCGCTGCTCGGCGCGTTCGAAAAGGCCGAAAGCTGCGGCGATCCTGCGCGCGCGCGGCGGCTGCTCAATTTCGTCATCATCGGCGCGGGGCCGACCGGGGTCGAGCTCGCCGGTGCGATCGCCGAACTGGCACGCCACGGGCTGGAGCATGAATATCGCAGCATCGATCCGGCCGATGCCCGCGTCATCCTGGTCCAGGCCGCCGACCGCATCCTGCCCGCCTTTCCGCCTCAACTGTCCGCCGAGGCCGCGTTATCGCTCGAACGGCTGGGCGTAGAGATCCGGCTCGATGCGCGCGTGACCGGCATCGAGGCCGAGCGTGTGCTGATGGGCGAGGAGGCGATCGAGAGCGAGACCGTGCTCTGGGCCGCCGGTGTCGCCGCCTCGCCCGCCGGACGCTGGCTGAATGCTGCTACCGATCCCTCTGGCCGGGTGACAGTCGATCCGTGCCTGCGCGTCGCGGGGCAGGGCAATGTGTTCGTGATCGGCGATGCGGCGGCGAGCCTCGGCTGGCAGGGCAAGCCCGTCCCCGGCCTTGCGCCCGCCGCCAAGCAGGCGGGCAAGCACGTGGCGATGCTGATCGGCGAGGAACTGCGCGGACGGCCCGCCGACGCGCCGTTCGTCTACCGCCACCAGGGCAGTCTTACCACGATCGGCCGCAAGAGCGCCGTCGCCGATTTCGGCTGGCTCCGCCTGCACGGCGCCCCCGCCTGGTGGCTCTGGGGCGCAGTCCATATCGGCTTCCTGGCGGGCTTCCGCAACCGCGCCGCGGTGGTTGTCAACTGGCTGTGGAGCTATGTGACGCAACGCGCGGGGATTCGGCTAATCACCATGGGGGAGCGGGGGTAAGTCAGGCTGCGCGCGGCTTCTTCAGTGGAATGACCAGCCGGGCATTTTCGAACCACTCGTCGGTCAGTTCGGGCGCGACATCGGCATCGTCGGCTATCTGCCGAGCGATCTCGTCATCGGATACGGCATCGATCTTCGCGAGATTTTCCGGCGTCGCCCAGGTCCTGGCAAAGGCCAGGGCCTCATCGCGGGAGACTTGCTCGGTATCGTCTGACTTCGCGGTCATTGGCTTTCCGGAAACTCACGATGCGGCGATTAGCGCCGCGCCATGTGTAGACTACCACAAAGATGCGGTTGTCCAAAGCCGCGATGGGGCCCGTCGCAATGAAGCGTGGCTCGCCATAATTCTGCCGGGTGTCCTGCTCTTCGATGAAAGGGCCATCGAAGAGCAGGGCCGCCAGCTGGAACGGCAAGCCACGCTCATGGATATTGATGCTGTTCTTCACCGGATCGAACTCGATCACCGGTGCAATTACTCCGCCGCGATCCCCGCCTGCTTGAACATGTCCTCGCTGTCGTCGATCACGGCGACCTCGTTGGCGGCGCTCTTCTTCTGGCGCTTGTCGAAGGCGGCCCAGACGTCGTTCCAGTTGCCGCGCGTCGCGCCCTTCGAATATTCGGTCGCGCGGGTTTCGAAGAAGTTGGCGTGCTCGACGCCGTTGAGCAGCGGGGCGAGCCAGGGCAGGGGGTGGTCCTCGATCATGTAGATCGCAGGGAGCCCAAGCTGGCTGAGGCGCCAGTCGGCGATATAGCGGATGTACCGCTTGATCTCCTTGGCCGTCATGCCGCTGACCGGGCCCTGTTCGAACGCCAGGTCGATGAACGCATCTTCCAGCCGCACGGTCTTCTGGCAGCAGTCGATAATGTCCTCCTTCACCGCCTTGGTCAGGCAGCCGCGCTCGGCGCAAAAGGCGTGGAACAGGCGGATGATGCCTTCGCAGTGCAGGCTCTCGTCGCGCACCGACCAGCTGACGATCTGGCCCATGCCCTTCATCTTGTTGAAGCGCGGGAAGTTCATCAGCATCGCGAAGCTCGCGAACAGCTGCAGCCCTTCGGTGAAGCCGCCGAACATCGCGAGCGTGCGCGCGATGTCCTGATCATTATCGACGCCGAAGGTCGCGAGATAATCGTGCTTGGCCTTCATCTCCTCATATTCGAGGAACATGCCATATTCGCTTTCGGGCATGCCGATGGTGTCGAGCAAATGGCTGTACGCGGCGATATGCACGGTTTCCATGTTGCTGAACGCGGTCAGCATCATCTTGACCTCGGTCGGCTTGAACACGCGGCCGTAATTTTCGTGATAGCAGTTCTGCACCTCGACATCGGCCTGGGTGAAGAAGCGGAAGATCTGCGTCAGCAAGTTGCGCTCATGGTCGGACAGCTTCTGCGCCCAGTCGCGGCAATCCTCGCCCAGCGGCACCTCTTCGGGCATCCAGTGGATCTGCTGCTGGCGCTTCCAGAAATCATAGGCCCAAGGGTATTCGAAAGGCTTGTACTGGGTGCGGGCTTCCAAGAGAGACATGCTATTGCTCCGAAATCAGACCGTACAGGACGGCCAAGAATATCAACGTAAAAAACGATCCGAACAGTATGGCCGCTCCGGTTTGGAACAGAGCGAAGCGGCGGTCCCATTTGGTGCGCGGTGGCGGTTCCTCGCCAATCACGCGGTCAATCATCAGCTCAAGGGCAGACACCCCATCATGCCACGCGCGCGTGCGCAGCGATCGGATACCCATCCAAAGAAACCCCGGCCCCAGCAAAACCAGCAGAGCCAGAAGGCCGAGCTCTTTCATTTCAATCCCGCCGAGTTGAACGCCAGGCCAGGAGATGGGCCCCGGATCAAGTCCGGGGACCGGGCTAGGTCTGCGCGCAGCGGCATCAACTCGACCAAAGTACCACTTCGGTCGAAACCCTTTACTGGCAGGCCAAACACTCGTCGTAATCCGTCGTTTCGCCGAGCTCGAACTTGGGCGCGTCGATGGTGTTGTCCGCCTCGACGCCGCCGGCAAAGCCTGCGCGCTGGACCGATTTGGAGCGCAGATAATAGAGCGACTTGATGCCCAGCTCCCACGCGCGGAAGTGCAGCATCAGCAGGTCCCATTTGTCGACGTCCGCCGGGATGAACAGGTTCAGCGACTGTGCCTGATCGATATAGGGCGTGCGGTCGGCCGCCAGTTCGAGCAGCCAGCGCTGGTCGATCTCGAAGCTGGTCTTGAACGCGTCCTTTTCCTCCGCGCTCAGGAAATCGAGATGCTGGACCGAGCCGCCCTTTTCGAGGATCGAATTCCACACATTGGTCGAATCCTTCGCCTTTTCGCGCAGCAGCTTTTCGAGATACGGGTTCTTGACCACGAAGCTGCCCGAGAGCGTCTTGTGGGTATAGATGTTCGCCGGAATGGGCTCGATGCACGCGCTGGTGCCGCCGCAGATGATCGAGATCGACGCGGTCGGCGCGATCGCCATCTTGCAGCTGAACCGCTCCATCACGCCCTGGTCGGCAGCATCGGGGCAGGGGCCGCGTTCCTTGGCGAGCAGCATCGAGGCTTCGGACGCCTTGGCCGCGATGTGCTTGAAGATCTTCATGTTCCACGACTTGGCGAGCGCCGATTCGAAGCCGAGGCCGCGCGCCTGGAGGAACGAGTGGAAGCCCATCACGCCCATGCCGACCGAGCGTTCGCGCATCGCGCTGTAGCGGGCGCGCGCCATTTCGGGCGGGGCGCGGTCGATATAGTCCTGCAGCACATTGTCGAGGAAGCGCATCACGTCCTCGATGAAGCGCTTGTCGTCGTGCCACTGGTCCCAGGTCTCGATGTTGAGCGAGGACAGGCAGCACACGGCGGTGCGGTCGTTGCCCAGGTGATCGCGGCCCGTGGGCAGCGTGATCTCGCTGCACAGGTTCGAGGTCGAGACCTTGAGGCCGAGCTCGCGGTGATGCGCGGGCATCATGCGGTTCACGGTATCGTTGAACACGATATAGGGCTCGCCGGTCGCCAGACGCGTCTCGACCAGCTTCTGGAACAGCGCGCGCGCGTTGACGGTGCCGCGCACGCTGCCGTCCTTGGGGCTGCGCAGGTTGAAGTCCGCGCCGTCGCGCACCGCTTCCATGAACTCGTCGGTCAGCAGCACGCCATGGTGCAGGTTCAGCGCCTTGCGGTTGAAGTCGCCCGAGGGCTTGCGAATCTCGAGGAACTCCTCGATCTCCGGATGCGACACGTCGAGATAGCAGGCGGCCGAACCGCGGCGCAGCGAGCCCTGGCTGATCGCGAGCGTCAGCGAATCCATCACGCGCACGAACGGAATGATGCCGCTGGTCTTGCCGTTGAGGCCCACCGGCTCGCCGATGCCGCGCACATTGCCCCAATAGGTGCCGATGCCGCCGCCGCGCGAGGCGAGCCAGACATTCTCGTTCCAGGTGCCGACAATGCCTTCCAGGCTGTCGTCGACGCTGTTGAGATAGCAGCTGATCGGCAGGCCCCGGCCCGTGCCGCCGTTCGACAGCACCGGCGTGGCGGGCATGAACCACAGCTTCGAGATATAGTCATAGAGCCGCTGGGCGTGCTCCTGGTCGTCGGCATAGGCATCGGCGACGCGCGCGAACAGGTCCTGATAGGATTCGCCGGGCAGCAGATAGCGGTCTTCGAGCGTCTCCTTGCCGAAATCGGTGAGCAGATCGTCGCGGCTCTTGTCGGTGACGACATGGAACCGGCGCGCGGCGACGGTCTTGCTGTCCAGAGCCTCGGCGGGCTTGGCGGCGGCAGCAGCTTGCGTGGCGGCCATGGCGATCAGCGCCATTTCCGCGGCATTGGGCTCGGCCGACGCGATCCTTGCGCCTGTGCCTGCTGCGGTATCGGCCTTGACGGCTGCGTCGAGTACATCTGCTTCACCCATATCTTCTGCGCTACCCTTGCCCGTATCTCTGAAATCCATGACGCCCCCGTTAGACCGTTGATGGGAAACTTTGTTCCGCAATTGTTCGACTCGGGGCGCAAGCGTCCCGTATAGCATCTTGTGGGTCCGGACGGGGGAAAACTTATCCCCAACCAATGGTCCTTCAGAGGCAAAAACCCCCTTGACGCGAGAACGCTGCACGCCCCCGCGCATTTTGTGAACCACTGGTATTGGTATGCCCCTTCCGCGTACCCCACTACCTATAGTGCCGTTTCCTGAATCCGGCGCAAGAGGGTAAATGGTTAATTAGGCCAACCGTTCGTCGCGCGTGGGATTCCGTTCGTCGCTGGGGCGCCAGGACCAAGACGGCGCGACGCGCGGAAAAAAGCCGGTCCGAAAAATCGCAAGAGGGCAAATGCGGCTTGCCCACAATTTCCTCTCCACAGGCTTGTGCACGGCAAATTGGGGGCTGTGGATGAAGCCATGTGATGGTGCGTCAACGATGCTCGGGCCACATTCCCTTGTGCCCCGGCTTGCGATAGCGTGGCACGCACAATAGAGACGGTCGCAGTTCATCCGCCAGCGCCACGAGAGCGCATCCAGTTTCCGGGGGAATGCCATGACCGTGACCATCAAAGCCGCCGACCTGATCGAGAGCGTCGCCGACGCGCTGCAGTTCATCAGCTATTACCACCCGATGGACTATATCCGCGCGCTCGGCAAAGCCTATGCGGCGGAGCAGTCGCCCGCGGCCAAGGACGCGATCGCGCAGATTCTCACCAACAGCCGTATGTGCGCCGAGGGCCATCGGCCGATCTGCCAGGATACGGGAATCGTCAACGTGTTCGTTAAATGGGGCATGGACTGCCGCCTCGACGACACCTCGCGCTCGCTGCAGGAGATCGTCGACGAGGGCGTGCGCCGTGCCTATCTGCACCCGGACAACAAGCTGCGCGCCTCGGTGCTCGCCGATCCGGCCTTCACCCGCCGCAACACCAAGGACAATACCCCGTGCGTGCTGCATGTCGAGATGGTGCCCGGCCATCACGTGCATGTCGATGTCGCGGCCAAGGGCGGCGGCAGCGAGAACAAGTCCAAGTTCAAGATGATGAATCCCAGCGACAATATCGTCGACTGGGTGCTCGAGATGATCCCGCAGATGGGCGCGGGCTGGTGCCCGCCGGGCATGCTCGGCATCGGCATCGGCGGCACGGCGGAACATGCTGTGCTGCTCGCCAAGAAGGCGCTGATGGAGCCGATCGACATGGGTCCGCTCAAGGAACGCGGGGCGCAGAACGATCTGGAAGCGATGCGGATCGAGATTTTCGACAAGGTCAACGCGCTCGGCATCGGCGCGCAGGGGCTGGGCGGGCTTTCGACCATTCTCGACGTCAAGATCATGGACGCGCCCTGCCATGCTGCGGGCAAGCCGGTCGCGATGATCCCCAATTGCGCCGCGACGCGCCACGCGCATTTCAGCCTTGATGGCTCAGGCCCGGCCTATCTCGAAGCGCCCAAGCTCGACGAATGGCCCGATGTCAACTGGACGCCGGACAAGGCCGCGATCCGCGTTGATCTTGATAATCTGACGCCGGAAGTGGTGCAGAGCTGGAAACAGGGCGACCGGCTGTTGCTCAACGGCAAGATGCTCACTGGGCGCGACGCGGCGCACAAGCGCATCCAGGACATGCTCGCCAAGGGCGAGGAGCTTCCGGTCGAGTTTCGCGGCCGCGTGATCTATTATGTCGGCCCGGTCGATCCGGTGGGCGAGGAAATCGTCGGCCCCGCCGGCCCCACCACCGCGACGCGCATGGACAAGTTCACCCGCATGATGCTGGAGCAGGGCCTGCTCGCGATGGTCGGCAAGGCCGAGCGCGGCCCGGCGGCGGTCGAGGCGATCCGCGACCACAAGAGCGCCTATCTGATGGCGGTCGGCGGCGCTGCCTATCTGGTCGCGCGCGCGATCAAGGGCAGCACCGTCGTCGGCTTCCACGATCTGGGCATGGAGGCGATCTACGAGTTCGAGGTCAGCGACTTCCCGGTGACCGTCGCGGTCGATAGCGAGGGCAAGAACGTGCACCAGCTCGCCCCGCTCGTGTGGCGCGACAAGATCGCCAAGGAAGGGCTGCTGCAGGGGGCGTGAGCCTAATGCCCTCTCCCCTTTAGGGGAGAGAGCAGTCGTTCAGCCACCCTGCGCGCTGACGACCCACCCCCGGCCCCTCCCTGGCGAGGGAGAGGGCTTTGGTACGCAGGCGGCGTTGTTATCAACCGTCACCCTGAACTTGTTTCAGGGCCCATTTCTCCCCACGCGGCTTCGGATTTTGGGGCACGATGGGTCCTGAAACAAGTTCAGGATGACGGTGGTTATTTGGGCAGACGATCGCGCCGAGCCTTCGAAAGGCTCAGGCTGAGCGGGGGTGGTGAAGCGCTTCGGGGCTGGTTCTTACCCCACCGGCACGCAGTTCGCCGCCGGTGCTACAGGCATTACCGGCGTCACCGGCACAATGATCCGCCCGCCGGTGCCCGGATTGACGAACGGCAAATCCGCATCGGGATATTGCACCTTGCCCTTGAGCGCATCGATCTCGGCCTGGCGGCGCTTCAGGTAGAAATCGCGCGCGGCCATATAGGGATCGCCGCTCTGGTTGCGCAGCGCGTTCAATTGCTCGTCGATCTGGATGCGTCCCTGCAGCGCGCTCAGCGTCGCGGCGGGCAGGGTGAAATAGGGGTCGTTGAACGGCGCGCCGACCACGGTCGGCAGCAGCAGCCCGTCGATCGTTCCGCCCACCAGGTCGCGAACCGTGGTCGGCCCGATCAGCGGCAGGAACAGATAGGCCCCCGGCTCCACCCCGTAGTAGCCGAGCGTGTTGGCAAAGCCGTTGCGGCGATAGGGCAGCTTGAAGGGATCGCGCTTGGCGACATCGAACAGCCCGCCGATGCCGATGGTGCTGTTGATCGCAAAGCGTCCGACGGTTTCGGCGGCCTTGCCGGGTTTGAGCTGCAGCAGAAAGTTGAGCGCTACGATCGGCTCGGTCAGGTTGCGCAGGAAGTTGCGGATGCCATGGCGCACCGGCTTGGGCACCGCGTCCTTGTACGCCATCGCCACCGGGCCGACCAGGGCCTCGTCGACATCCTGCACGACCTCGAACGATTGGGCGTTCAATTGCAGCATCGGGTCGCCCGGCTGCGAATCGGGCCGCGCGGTGACGACGATGGCGCCATTCTGCGCAGGGGCGGCAGCGGCGGCTGGTGTTTCGCTAGGAGCAGCAGCGAGCTGGTCGATGGCCGGGCAAGGCGGCAGCGCGGCGGCAGGTGTTGCCGGTGCTTCGATCGGCGCTGCGATGGGTGCCGGTTCTGCACCCCCCGTCTGAAGCGACGCCAGTGCCAGCGCAAAGGGCAGCGCGGAAAGGCTCATCGTGCAACGCTCGACAGCGAAATTTGCAGTAAAAGGGTCATCCCGGCGTCGTCATCCTTGCGCAGTATTGCCCCATTTGCTCGGGCTATGGCCAGTGTCGGGACAAGTCAATGTCCCGCGTGCCGATATACGGATGCCCGCGCCCTGCCGTTGCGCCCACCCGACCAAAAAGCCTGTTTCCAGATGTTCCTGCTATGGTCTAAAGCACGGGGATGCTGCTGTCGCTCGCCATTCGTGACCTGGTGCTGATCGAGGCGCTCGATCTGGACTTTCGCGCCGGTCTGGGCGTGCTGACCGGGGAGACCGGGGCGGGCAAGTCGATCCTGCTCGATGCGCTGGGCCTCGCCATGGGCGCGCGCGCCGATAGCGGGCTGGTGCGCCAGGGGGCAGAGCGCGCGCTGGTGATCGCAGGGTTCGACACGGGCGATCACGCCGGTGTCGCCGCGCTGCTGAACGATAACGACATCGCGCAGGAGCCGGGCGAGCCGCTGCTGATCCGGCGCCAGGTGCGCGCCGATGGCGGCAGCCGCGCCTTCGTCAACGACCAGCCGGTGTCCGCCGCGCTGCTGCGCGATCTGGGCGCGATGCTGGTCGAGATTCACGGCCAGCACGACGATCGCGGGCTGATCAACCCCAAAGGCCATCGCGACCTGCTCGACAGTTTCGGGCGCTGCGACGTCGCGGGCGTCGCCGCCGCGTGGCGCGAGTGGCAGGCGGCCGAGCGCGCGTTCACGGCGGCGAGCGAGGCGATCGAGAGCGCGATGCGCGACCGCGAACTGCTCGAGCACAATCTGGAAGAACTCGCCGCCTTCGGCCCGCAGCCGGGCGAGGAGGAGGAACTGGCGGGCGAGCGCGCCGCGATGCAGAAGGGCGAGCGGCTTTCGGGCGATCTCGCCGAGCTGTTCGAGACCTTCGAGGGATCGAAGGGCGCGCTGGCGCTGCTGCGCGGGGCGGCCCGCAAGCTCGGCCGGATCGCCGAAGAGCATCCGCTGCTCGATCAGGCGATGGAGGCGCTCGACCGTGCGATGATCGAGGCCGACGATGCCGAGGCCAAGCTGCGCGCCGCGTCCGAGGCGCTGACCTATGACGCGGTGCGGCTCGACGAGCTCGAGCGACGGCTGTTCGATCTGCGCGCACTCGCCCGCAAGCACAACGTCGCGGGCGACCTGCTGCCCGATCTCCTGAAACGGATGCAGGCGGACTGGGCGGCGCTCGAATCGGGCGGGGCGAATGTCGCCGAGCTCGACCGGGCGCGGCACAAGGCGCGCGAAGCCTATGTCGCCGCCGCCGATGCGCTGAGCGCAGCGCGGGCCAAGGCTGGCATCGCGCTCGATGCGGCAGTGATGGCGGAACTGAAGCCCTTGAAACTCGATGCCGCGCGCTTCCGCACTTTGGTCGAGCCGCTTGACGAGGCGCGCTGGGGCGCCTCGGGCAAGGACCATGTCGAATTCCTCATCTCGACCAACCCCGGCAGCGATTTCGCGCCGTTGATGAAGATCGCGTCCGGAGGCGAGCTGTCGCGCTTCATCCTCGCGCTCAAGGTCGCGCTCGCCGAGCAGGGCGGGGCGGCGACGATGATCTTCGACGAGATCGATCGCGGCGTCGGCGGCGCGGTCGCCTCGGCGATCGGCGAGCGGCTGGCGCGGCTTGCGCGCGGCACGCAGCTGCTGGTCGTCACCCACTCGCCCCAGGTCGCCGCGCGCGGCAGCCAGCACCTGCTGATCGCCAAGACATCGGACGGCACGGTCGCGCGCACCGGCGTGCGCACGCTCGACGATGCCGGCCGCAAGGAAGAGATCGCGCGCATGCTCTCCGGCGCGGAAATCACCCCCGAAGCGCGCGCGCAGGCGGATCGGTTGCTGGAGGGGGTGTGAATCGACGCGAACATCTTGCGGCGATGATCGCCATGGCGGCTGCAGTGTTACCGCCGCACCAGCTCAGGGCTCTGGAGGTGCAAGTGGAGGAAATGGTTCCGCAATATGGATTGATCGGTCAGATGATCGCCAAGCCCGGCCAGCGCGCCGCCTTGGCCGAGATCCTGAGAGAAGGCACCGATGCCATGCCGGGGAATTTGGTCTATCTGATCGGTGAAGACAGCGACAACAACGACGCGCTCTGGATTGTCGAAATCTGGACCGACAAGGATGCGCATGCTGCATCGCTGAGTCTGCCGGTCGTGCAGGCAGCTA
This sequence comes from Blastomonas sp. CCH1-A6, assembly GCF_001556365.1. Classification (NCBI taxonomy): domain Bacteria; kingdom Pseudomonadati; phylum Pseudomonadota; class Alphaproteobacteria; order Sphingomonadales; family Blastomonadaceae; genus Blastomonas; species Blastomonas sp. CCH1-A6. Next base: position 24,042 of record NZ_LSIS01000365.1, read on the forward strand.
TTGCAAAAGGGCGGCCGCTGATCGGGGGCTTTGGTACGCGCGCCGAGTTTCGACCGATGACAAAGACGCAAACATGAACAATCTTGAATCGCTCACCGAAGCCGAAGCCGCGATCGAATTGCAGCGGCTCGCCAAGAGAATCGCGCACCACAACCGGCTCTATCATGCCGAGGATTCGCCCGAGATCTCGGATGCGGACTATGACGCGCTCGTGCGGCGGAACAACGAACTGGAAGCGGCCTTTCCACATCTGATCCGCGCCGACAGCCCCAACAAGCTGGTCGGCGCGGCGGTCGAATCCTCGCCGCTGGCCAAGGTGCGGCACGAGCAGCGGATGATGAGCCTCGACAACGGCTTTTCGGACGAGGACATCGGTGAGTTCGTTGCACGCGTGCGGCGTTATCTCGCCTTGCCCGAGGGCGAGCTGCTCGCGTTCACCGCCGAGGACAAGATCGACGGACTGTCGCTCTCGCTGCGCTACGAGCAGGGCGTGCTGGTGCGCGCCGCGACGCGCGGCGATGGCGAGGTGGGCGAGGATGTGACCGCCAATGTGCGGACGATCGGGGATATTCCCGAGCGCCTTACGCTCTCTCCCCTTGAGGGGAGAGGGGGGAGCCGCGAAGCGGCGGAGGGAGAGGGGAAAGCGCTGCCCTAGCCCCTCTCAACTCCGGCTAGCCAGACAAGCTGCCAAGCCTTCGTATCTCTCCCCTGAGCCGCAGGCGAGCGAAGCTCAACGGGAGAGAGCTGCTCGCCTTACTCGCCCGCA
>NZ_LSIS01000366.1:0-732 GCF_001556365.1 Blastomonas sp. CCH1-A6
CGATCTGCGCGCAGTCTTCGTTCCACGGAGCCCCGCCAAGATCGAGAGTCCAGTTCGTGTGTGCCATTCAAGCCTCCTTTGCCTGAACGGCACCTCCCCCTTCCCTCTCGCAGGCCGTCTTCACCCGGCAGATCTGTAGAGTTCGACAGCAAGCTGCAAAAGAAAAGGCCCGCCCGCGACACATGCGCGGACGGGCCTTCCTAGTGTGACCAGCGCGGGTCGCAGCACCGGTCACGGGGGCTGATGACAATCAGGCATCAACGCTTTCGCGCGCCTTGGTCCTGGCTGCAGGCTTGGGCGCGGTGCTTTCGCCCAGACCGTCGCCGCTGGTCGCGCCGGTGTCAACGCCGCGGTCGCTGGCCGGTTCGTCACCGGTGGCGGTGAGCGGCGGCAGGGCGCCTTCGCTTTCGCTGCCGAAGCCGTCGAGCGAAGCCTTGGGCTTCGAACGCCGCCACGCGACATTGAAGCTCCCATCGTTCTGCTGGAACATGGCGAGCGGGATCGGCGCCGAGAGGCTGGGATCGTCGATCTGGCCCGACAGGAAGCATTCGCCGGTCTCGTTCGACGAGTATTCCCACAGCGCACCGATCTTGACCCAGCTGCGGCGATCCGCCGAGAGTGCCATGAGGTCGAACTTGGGTGCTCGCTCGTTGGTGGATTCGAAGGCCCGCAGAGCGACCGTCGCGCTGAAGGTCAGGGTGGTGATGCGGCCGATGTGAACGCCTTCTGCGT
>NZ_LSIS01000367.1:0-2720 GCF_001556365.1 Blastomonas sp. CCH1-A6
ACCAGCAGCACCTAAATCTCCACCGAAAATTACACCACGAGCGCGGACGCTAACTCTCCTTGTAGCAAAACCTGTTTAGTGACTGCGCCCCTGCAACGCGCGCAGAGAAGCAGGGTGAACTTATCCCCAATCGGGCAGTGCGCTATCCCCAGCATCGGATAATGCCGAGCCCAGATTGCCGGGACAAAACATTCCCAGAGGCAATGATCTGCCTGTTGTAGTTCAGAAATTGTAAAATTGCTGCTGAGATTCGGCGAATGGCGGTGGGTTTGCGTTCAACGACCGCCAGGTTTTTCGAAAAATCGCACGGGATCGACGGCAAGTTCTTCTGCGAGTCGCTCAATCGTGTCGAGCGTCGGCGAATTGGCTGCGCGTTCGAGAAGGCCGACATAGTTGCGGTTGATTCCGGCACGATGCGCCAATTCCTCCTGCGAAAGCCCACTGGCGTGTCGCAATCGCCTTAAATTCGTCCCAAAAATCTCCCGAAGCCTCATGCTTCGTGGGTCGGCGTAACCCTAATATACTGCCACCCAATATACTAGGGATTCGTCATCGCCCGGTGTGACCCGGGCGATGACTTGGCCGATTCATTGGTCGTTGCGGCGGCTCGGGCGGTTCCACACCAGATCATGGCTGCCGTCCTCGGCTTCGAAGAGCTGGGCGAAAATGGGCGCCATGAAGCTGGGGTCGTCGAGCTTCACCGAGAGGTACGGCCGGTCGTCCTGGGTGTGCTTTTTCCAGGCTGCGCCGATTTCGACTTCGCCGATGAGGACCCGGTGGGTCGGGGCATTGCCGCTGGTGTTTTCTTCCGCGACGATCCTGACTGATTTGGCCTGAAGGGCGAGAGTGACGATCTGGCCCCGGAGTTCGCCCGAAACCATCTTGAAGTTGCCGATCTTTGCCATGGGTATTTCCTTTCCGTTGGACGGGACCGCGCCAGTGCGGCCTCGATGCGCGGATAAGGGTCAGCCAGTGGCAGGCGCCGCAGCGTCAGCCCGCAGCGTTAGCGAAGGACGGTGTGGTCGGGCTTTCTTGTCTCGCGAGGAACGGCGGAACGCCGGGGGAAGAAAGTTCGGCAAGCACCGTTGCGGCAAGCCTGCCAAGCGAAGCGCCTTGCTGACATGGCGCGGATCGAAAGAGGCCGTACTGGTCGGTTCTGCCGGGAAGGACGCCAGATGCTGATCGCATGCACTGGCTCGGCTGAACGCCGGCCCTGAACCCTCGGTTCAAAATCGGCCAAGTAAAGGAAGCGACTGGAGCGCCTGTATTACCCCCTCACGCCATCACTCGGTCGACATTGATTGGCCTGTGGAGGCTTGCCCACCCACGGGACCGGCAAACTGTGAGGTGACGCGCGTATCACGCTCCGACATTGTCACGCTTCGCCATGCCGAGAGGGATGTCGCCATAGCAGCGATGGATCCAAGGATCGCCAGCAGCAAGCTGTTGTCCGTTGCCAGTGATCCAAGCGCATGCGCGGCCTGAAAGCCGGCGATGCCCGCGGGTATGGCAAAGAGGAACGCGATCCCGACACGGAGCATGGGAGAGCGGACAAAGGCGATGAGGCCCTGTCCAATCAGAAGCGTGGCAAGGCCTGCCGCCAGTCCGCCCAGGATTGCTCCGAGATGGCCAACATCGTGGCCGAGCAGCAAGAAAGCACACGTGAGCCCAGCATAGACAGGCAGCGCGTAGCTGGCGAGGCGGAAGAGCAGCGCTAGCACATAAAGGCCAGCCACGGCCCCGAGGATGAGAAAAATGGTCATAAGCGTCCCTTGTCTGGACGCGCTCGCCACCACCTCCTCAGCGCAATCTGCGGTGCAAGAATAGCATGGCAGGGCACAGGCCGAAAAGGCGAAATGTGCCTGAGGTTAGCGGCTGAAAGGGTCATATTCGCGAACCACCTGTTCGGGGTCACCGTCAAATTCGTCAGCGGGGATGACGAAGTAGCCCTGATTGGTTTCGATGAGGACGATGACCGTCATCAGCGTCCGGGAGAGGTTCCAGCCAAGCGATTGTGCGGTTGCCAGTGGCATGTTGCGGCTCCTGCCTAGGAGCGGGACCAACCCGCTCGACAGTCGCCCCACAGGCCGGGGGCTGGCCGCAATCACCGCAGCAAAGCTGCGGCCGCACGCGCACGCGTAGCGGACCCTTCACGGGTTGATTGAAGGAGGACAGGCTTCGAGCCCAGGGATCAGCGGCTAATGCGAGCGAGTGGTTCTGCGGCGGTTCGAGTTATGCCAATTGCGCCAGTCAGATTCCGGCGGTGACATATTCTTCAGGTATCCGCCGTTGACGGCCAGTTTCTCAAGATCGGTCAGGCACTAAGCGGCCGGCAATATCGATATGTGCGACCTCGGCGATCCGAAAAAGAGTTTATCTTGCGCTGTTCTGGCGCAGCACGCTGCCCCTCGGCCAAGGCGCCCGACTGCTAGCAGCGAGATGAGCCGTTTCACACCACACGTTAGGCGCAAGTTCGGGCGACATTGATCGACAATTTAGCTGCAAAAAGGGGGCTCAAAATTCACGAGCTACGACCGGCTTTCCCCACGACGCCCCAACCTGTACCAAAATTGGAGACAATATGGAGACAATGGGGGTCTCGGTGAGGCGTTGTCTCCAGAATTTCAAGGGTCGCCGGTCGGCGAAATCGTTGATTTTCTGGGAGAAAACTGGAGCGGGCGAAGGGATTCGAACCCTCGACCCCAACCTTGGCAAGGTTG
>NZ_LSIS01000368.1:0-890 GCF_001556365.1 Blastomonas sp. CCH1-A6
GCCCGCCCCCGTGTCGATCAGCAGGTCGCCCTGCTCTCGATCCTGGGCTTCTGGCTGTTCTACATGATCATCGTCACGCTGCGCGCGGCGGTGCTCGATTTCCCCGCGCAGCAGGAACTGGTAGTGCGCCGCATTGCGGTCACCTTGTTCGGCGTGCTCGTGAATGTGGTGCTGTATTTCGGCCTGCGCTGGTTCGAGGACAAGCCGCTCACCCCGCGCATCATCGCCGCCGTGGTCGGATCGATCCCGGCGGCGCTCGCCATCTCGGTGTTCAACTATTTCGCGTTCAACGTCTATGATCCGATGAGCGTGTTCCAGGACAATGAGCTGGCCGAGAAGATCGTGACGCTCGATCCGGTCGCCAACGTGCTCGAATTCGCCATTTCCAGCTATTATTTCCTGAGCTCCTGGGCGATGCTCTATCTCGCCTTGAGCTATGCCGCCGAGGTGCGCACAGCCGAGCGCAAGGCCGCGCGCTTCGCCCAGGCCGCGCAGCAGGCGGAGCTGCGGTCCCTGCGCTATCAGGTCAATCCGCACTTCCTGTTCAACACGCTCAATTCGCTCTCGACTCTGGTGCTGCGCAACCGGCCCGACGAGGCCGAATCGATGATCATGAACCTCTCGACCTTCTATCGCACCAGCCTGACCGGCGATCCGCTCGACGATGTGCGGCTGGAGGACGAGGTTCAGCTGCAGCAGCTCTATCTCGCGATCGAGGAGGTGCGCTTTCCTGATCGCCTGCGCATCGAGATCGACATTCCCGATGCGCTGATGGACTGCTGCGTGCCGGGGCTGATCCTGCAGCCTTTGGTCGAGAACGCGATCAAATACGGCGTCGCCCGCGCCACGCGCCCGGTCACCATCCGCATCGGCGCGCGCGAGGCCGATGG
>NZ_LSIS01000369.1:0-15920 GCF_001556365.1 Blastomonas sp. CCH1-A6
GGTCGCGGTGTTTGCCATCATCCGGCCCCGCCATGACGAGGTGTACTGGCAAACCACCGAACAGCGGCGAGGTAGCGACATGACGGACAGCGCGGCAGGCGGCGGGGCTGTTGTCGAAGGCGATCACCACCGCGTCAGGTGCCTTGGCTTCGCGTGAGGCGATCAGCACCGGCTTGTCGCTGGCACGCACGACCCGTTCGACCTTGGAGCCGATATGGTCGGTCGCGAACTCGCCCGACGCGCCGCGCTTGCCGATGATGACCAATGCAGCATCGGCTTCACGCTCGACGATCGTCTCCACGATCCCTCCATGCAGGTGCATCGACGCGACCGTGATGCCCTGCTCCTTCAAGCGAGTGCCGCCTGCGTCCAGCAGGATGCGCCCTTCCTCGATGGCAAGACGCCCCGCCGCTTCCTCGATGCGGGTCAGCTCTTCCAGCAGCTCGCTTTTGACACCGAGGCCGATCGCGCCGCTATGATCGTTGCGCGATGCCACGGCATCCTTGCGCTGGACGACGTGCAGCAGCTCGACATCGGCCCCGAGCCGGGTAGCGGCCCAGGCCGCCAGATCGACGACGCTGGTCGCGTAGGTGGATGCGTCGATACAGGCCAATATGCGGTTCATAAGCCCTCTCCTCAGTGGGCGCCGAGCGCTGCTTCGGCGCCGGGCTTGTCATGGACGGCGAAGCGATCGACCATCGTCGCGCTCGCCTGATTGAGGCCGATGACCTCGACATGGGTGCCTTCGCGGCGGAACTTGAGGATCGCCTTGTCGAGGCTCCCCACCGCCGAAATGTCCCAGAAGTGCGCGGCGGTCAGGTCGATGACCACATTGTCCAGCACCTCCTTGAAGTCGAAGGCGTCGGCGAACCGCTCGGACGAGGCGAAGAACACCTGACCCGAGACGCGGTAGGTCCGCGTCCTGCCATCCGCGCTCAGCTCGGATGCCACGTCGAACAGGCGCTTGACCTTGCTGGCGAAGAACAGACCGGACAGGATCACGCCTGCGACCACGCCTTGCGCCAGATCGTGCGTCGAGACGACAACCAGCACCGTCACCAGCATGACAACCGACGACTGCCACGGATGGCTCTTGAGGTTCCTGATCGATCCCCAGGAGAAGGTGCCGATCGACACCATAATCATCACCGCGACCAGCGCCGGCATCGGAATGCGGGCGACCAGCGGCCCCAGTACGACGATCAGGAACAGCAGGAACGCGCCCGACACAAAGGTGGAAAGGCGGGTGGAGCCGCCCGACTTCACGTTGATGACCGACTGCCCGATCATGGCGCAGCCGCCCATCCCGCCGAGGAAGCCGGTCAGAAAATTGGCGATACCCTGCCCCTTCATCTCGCGGCGCTTGTTCGATGGCGTGTCGGTCAGATCATCGACGATCTGCGCGGTCATCATCGATTCCAGCAGGCCAACCGCCGCCATCGTCAGCGAATAGGGGAAAATGATGCGCAGCGTTTCCAGCGTGAACGGCACCTGTGGGATGCCGAACGCTGGCAGCGACGAGGGCAGCTTGCCCATATCGCCCACCGTGTTGACCTTGATGCCGGCATAGATCGAGACGATCGTCAGGATCACGATCGCGACCAGCGGCGACGGGATCGCCTTGGTCAGACGCGGGAACAGGTAGATGATCGCCAGGCCCGCCGCGACCATCGCGTAGGTTTCCCACCCGACGTTCGTTAGCTGGGGAAGCTGCGCGATGAAGATTAGGATCGCGAGCGCGTTGACGAAGCCGGTGATGACCGAGCGTGACACATACTGCATCAGCAGGTCGAGCTTCAGGAAGCCGGCGACGCCCTGGATCAGTCCCATGAGGATGGTGGCGGCAAAGAGGTACTGGACGCCGTGATCGCGGATCAGCGGCAGGACAAGAACCGCAATGGCGGCGGTTGCGGCCGAAATCATGCCGGGGCGTCCGCCCACGAGCGAGATGATGACGGCGATGGAGAAGGAGGCAAACAGCCCGACGCTTGGATCGACGCCGGCAATGATCGAGAAGCCGATGGCCTCCGGGATCAGCGCGAGCGCGACGACGATACCCGCAAGCACGTCGGCGCGCGGGTTCGAGAGCCATTCGCGTCGAAGCGAAGTAGCAAATGTCATGTAGAAACCTGATCGCAATAGCGAGGGGCGCACGCCGTCAGACGCGTTCAATCAACGATACTCGGAAGCGAGGCCCAAATTCGCTAAGGTTATCCCGGGGATAGGCGCCGGGCCGAGCCACCCGAATCAATCCGGGTCCGTCGAAGGCCTCTAGATAGTCACTGATCGGACCATATTGCAACTGCGAACATCAGCAGCCTGCATTCCCATAATACCATCGTTTGAGGGAAAGGGGGTGACCGCCGAGGAGTGGTGATTATGAGCAGCCCCCACCGGGTGGTCCGGGTTGATAGTTAGTGCATTGTCGTCTCCGCCGCCATTGCCGGTCGGAGGTGGAGCGAAGCGGAACCGGAGGCCGGCAATGGCGGTGTCGCCGCTTCCGGGGCGGGTGGTCGATAGCCGAGGCTGCTGTGCGGTCGGACAGTGTTGTAGTGACGCCGCCACGCCTCGATCAGCACCCTGGCTTCAGCGAGGGTGTAGAAGATCTCGCCGTTCAGCAGCTCATCCCGCAGCGAGCCGTTGAAGCTCTCGTTGTAGCCGTTCTCCCATGGCGAGCCCGGGGCGATGTAGAGCGTCTTCACGCCGATCTGCCTGAGCCAGGTCTGGACGGCGGCGGCGATGAACTCGCTGCCATAGCACATTGGGAAGCGCTGGTTTGGGAGCCGCTATGGCCCTGATGAAGACAAGGCCGCGTAGCGGCCGCAGGCTTCATCAGGGCAAGCCATGACCGGTCAGCAGGTATCTAAAGTGAGGTTGTCGAGACAACACTTTGGAGGCTGACCGACCATGACCAAGCTCACCTCTACGCCTGCCGGCGCCGTGCTGGTAGCTATCGATATGTCCAAGAGCCGGCAGGAGGTTCTCATCGAGCGACCGGAAGGCGGCCGGCGCCGGCGGATGACCGTCATGGCAACCAGGCAGGACTATGACGGCTTTGCCGAAAAACTCGCTGCCATCGGGCGCCCTATCATTGTCGGGTTCGAGGCGACGGGTAATTACCATCGCACGCTGGCACATCGGCTGCTGACGGCAGGGTTCGAGCTGCGCCTCATCTCGTCGGTCGCGCTCGCCAGAACGCGCGAGGCGCTGCACAATGGCTGGGACAAGAACGACCCCAAGGACGCGCAGGTCATCCTGCACATGCTGCGGATCGGTGCGACGCAGCGCTACGTCGATCCTCTCGCCGCGGGCATCAATGACCTGCAGGAACTCTCGAAGACCCACGAAACGATCTCTAGGATGAAGACGCAGACCTGGCACCGCATCCTGACCCACTACCTGCCGCTGTACTTCCCCGAGATCGCCCGCTTCGCAGGCAACAGCCGGTCCGACTGGTTTCTCGCGCTCATCGAGCGGTTCCCCACTCCTGCCAGCATCACCGCGCTCGACGCTGGGGCATTCTCGGCAGCTGCCTGGTGTCGTTGCCCCCTAATTGCCTGACGAGGCCTCGCGGGTTTGGGTGATGTACTCGCGGGGTGATCGGTAGCCTAGCGCCTTGTGCGGATGGACCTCATTGTAGTGGGTTAGCCAGCGGGGCAGTTGCTCGATGACAGTGCGTGCATCGGGCGTCGGGTTTACACGGACGTAGTCGCGCTTGAGGGTGCGCACGAAAGCTTCGGCCATGCCGTTCGATTGCGGAGAGCTGACCGGCGTGGTGCGGGGTACGAGGCCGATGTCGCGCGCGAAGCGGCGAGTATCGTGAGCAACGTAAGGGCTGCCGTTATCGCTGAGCCATTCAATGGGCGAGGCCAAGCGGTTCACCGGGCCAAAGCGATGCTCGACAGTGGCGACCATCAGATCACGGATGTCCTCGGCGGTGATGCCGCCGGTGGTAGCAACGTGCCCCATGGCCTCGCGGTCACAGCAGTCGAGTGCAAAGGCGACGCGCACCTTTTCGCCATTGTCGCAAGCGATCTCCAAGGCGTCAGAGCACCAGCGGGTGTTGCGCCGATCGACGGCAACGCGACCATCATGGCGCCGCTCCTCCCGGCTGCCGTTGTGGCGCTGAAGCAGCAGCCCGTGCACCTTCATGACCCGGTAGACCCGCTTGGGATTGGGCGCTGTGCGCCCGATCCTGGCAGCCTGGCGGCGCAGAAGGGCGTGGACCCGGCGATAACCGTAGGTGGGCAGATCGGCGATCAGCGCCCGGATGTCGCTGACCAAGTCGGTATCCGGTAGAGGCGGTCGACCTCGCCGACGTGTAGGCGACCGGTTGTGCATGGCTGACAGGTGCTGGCGGCTGACGCCCAACGCCTCGGCCACCGCGCTCACCGGTCGTCCCCTGGCAACGAGATCGAGCGCAAGAGGAGTTTTTTTGGGCCTGCGGCCCGGGAGACGGCCTCCCGCAGTATCTCGGCTTCCATAGTCTTCTTGCCCAGCAGGCGCTGCAGCTCGGCGACCTGGTTCTGCAGCGACCGGTACTCGGAGGCGGGCACCACCTCCTCGCCGGCACCGGCGGCAGTCAGCGCACCCTGCGCAACCAGCCTGCGCCAGGTGAAGATCTGGCTGCCACTGATGCCATGCTGCCGGGCTACCAGCGACACGTTCATGCCCGGCAGATACGTCTCCTCGACGATCCGGACCTTTTCCTCCGGGGTCCAGCGCCTCCGGCGCTGAACCCCGGAGAGGACCTCGCCGCCATTGTAGCGCCTAGTCGTATGCTCAGTCATATGGCTCACTCTTATCTAAGAGCGAGACCCTGTCAGGTCATTTCGGGGGCCAACTCACCTGGCCTCTCATCGGCCGCAAGGTTTCCAAGGCCCGTCTTGTCAATGACATATACGAAACGGCCTGCGCTTCGGTGGCTCTGCCGGTCCCGGAGGATTCGGCAGCAATTACCATGTTCCGCATGGTCATCGCGCAGGGACGCAGCCTCATCCACCAGCGTGACGAGATAGAGCGGCTTGCCCATGACAGGCTGGCCGAGCATGTTGATTATAAGCTGCTGCGCAACATTCCGGGCATTGGTCCGATTAACGCGCTGACCATTCTGGCCGAGGCCGGTGATTTGCGTCGCTTCAACCATCATCGACAGTTCCTGAAGTTCTGCGGCCTCGATCTCGCAACGTGCCAGTCAGGCACGTTTCGTGGCCGCACCAAGCTGTCCAAGTACGGCAACGCGCGTCTGCGCCGCACCTTCTGGATGGCTGCCCAGGTCGCCGCGCGTCAGCGCGACAACAGTTTCCGTGACAAGCTCGGACGGTACACCGCCGGGCACGCGGACGATGCCGACCGTCGCCGCAAGGCGATGACGGCGCTCACCGCCAAGATGGCGCGCGTGGCTCACGCCGTCGTCAAGACGGGGACAGAGTACCGGCCGTTCCTCGAACGGTCGGATGCCAGGTGGAAGGACCCCTCTCTGCAAGTGCCGTGAGGGCGCTCGTCGAGCGACCCTGTAGATAATGTTCGGGCCTTCCACCTGGGTGCGTATCTCGTTTTAAGGATGGTGAGGACCACGGCCGCCCCGGCGCCGCTGGATCCTGTGTTTGCTATGGCAGGGAGCGATCCCGTTGACGGTGGAAGCCATCTGGCTCAGATTGCATGCCGCGCCGATGGTTGTCGGCGCATGGATATCTGCTGGCCAAAACCCGCCGCTGCTTCCAGACATAGGACGTTGTCCGACCTGATATGCGCGGGCGGACCACGCTCGATGAACAACTCGGCCAGCGCTGCCAGTACGTCTTCGTGTTTGAGCTGGCGCGCGACGACGAGTGCCAGGCACTCCCTGCTCGCCTCGTCGATAATGGTAAGGATGCGGAACTTGCGTCCGTCATGGGTGCGTTCCTCGACGAAGTCGTAAGCCCAGACATGCCCCGGATACTCCGGCCGCAACCGGATGCACGAGCCATCGTTCAGCCATAACCGGCCGCGTTTCGGCTGGCGCTGCGGCACCTTCAGCCCCTCGCGTCGCCAGATCCGTTCCACCCGTTTATCGTCTAATCGGTCAAGCCGTTTGCCAAGGTGCTCGTAGTCGATCTTCTTTTGCGCATCGTTGTCGTCTTCGAGGTCAGGACGGGTCCAGCCTCAGCATGGCGCCAGATCGCCGGCCTCTCGATGTGGTTCCCGTGTTCCAGATGGTCACGAAGCGGGTCACGAGATGGCCGTGGCCGCACCCTGGCGGGGCGGCAGCTCGGAAAGCAGATATCAGGCCATGGCAGTCACCTTTGGGTCAAAGCCTCGCCCGTCGATCCACATCCGGTGGAGGATCACCGCCAGCTTGCGGGCCAGCGCAACGCGCGCCTTCCAGAAGCCCGATCTCCGGCCGATGGCGGCAGCCCAGTCCTTCAGCGCCGACGCCTGCGAGGTCCGCGACAGCATGACATTGGCCGCTTCGAACAGCAGCTTGCGGGTGAGACGATCTCCGCACTTGGAGATGCGGCCGTTGATGTCGACCTCGCCCGACTGGTAGCGACGCGGAGTGAGACCGAGATAGGCGCCGACATCCTGCGAGCGTCGGAACCGGTGAGGATCCTCGATGGTGGTCATGAAGCTGACGGCCGTCAGCGGTCCGACGCCGGGCATCGTCATCATCAAGCGGCAGGCGCCGCTTTGCCGGGCAACCCGGGCGAGCTGCTTGGCAATGGCAAGCTGTTGCTCCCGCAATGTGCTCAGCATCGCCAGTAGGCTCTCGAACAGTGCGGCGACCACCGGATCGTCCGGCAGCGTTGCCCGGACCTGACGTTCGAAGGTGCCACCCTTCCCGGGTCCGACCAGAATGCCGAAAGTCTTCGCCAGGCCGCGTATCTTGTTGATGAGCGCGGTGCTCATGCCGACCAGCTGGTCTCGCGTGATCAGGAGCGCACGCAACCGGTGCGTATCCATCGAGCGAACAGCGACCGGCCGGTACCAGCCCGAGCGGACCAGCCGTGCCAACCCAAACGCGTCGTTGCGGTCCGTCTTGTTCATCTGCAGCTTCAGCGCTGCCGCAGCATGCCTGGCATGAAGACACACCACCGGCAGCTCTCGCTCGGTCAATGCGTGCCACAACCACACGGTCATCGGGCCCGTCTCGATACCGATCCTCACGGCTCCTGCGGCCCTCCGCGCCAGCACGGCCGCAATAGCGTCCGGGTCCGTTCGCGACTTACCGTCCCATATGCGATCGCCCGTTTCGTCCACGACGCAGATCGCGGTCTCCTTCATCGACACATCTAGGCCAACATAGCAGGTCATCTTCCGTCCTCCTCTTCAGGGGACGACAGGCTATCCCAACGAGCACCGCTCCTGATTACGCCATGTGGTTCACCGACCAACCCGCCGCATGCAGCAGCGCCGTCACCCGGCGATAGCCGTAGCGCCCGTACTGCCTGGCAAGGGCGATGATATCCTCGGTGAGCGCCAGCTCGTCATCTGCCCCGAACGGCACCTTGCGCTGCGTCGACCGGTGCTGGCCGAGCACGCGGCACACCCGCCGCTCGGATACATCCAGCACCTCCCGGACCTGGTCGATGCAGCGCCGACGCCGTGCGGGGCTCAGAAGTTTCCCTTGGCTGCCTCCTGCAGGATGAGCTTGTCCAGCGTCAGATCCGAGATCGCCCGGCGCAGCCGCAGGTTCTCCTTTTCCAGATCCTTCATCCGCCGAGTCTGATCGGTCTTCAGGCCACCATATTCCTTGCGCCAGCGGTATTAGGTCTGCTCGCTGACCGCGATGCGCCGACAGGCCTCGGCGGTCGTGCCGCCCTGACCCAGCATGATCTCAACCTCACGTAGCTTCCCGATAATCTCCTCGGGCTTGTGCTTCTTCGCAGGCATTCGTCGTCCCTTCCTTGGTCCAGACTGTAATAGTCGATGGACCACTCAGAAGGGGGCAGCTCAGACGGCCATGATCGGCGCGCGGCGCGCCAGCAATGACGGCTAGTAAGATGATGGCGAGTAGAACGAGATGATGAGGCCCGATGATAGCAGGCGCTCCCACGAGGCGATCCGCGCCGCTGCCTACGCACTTCGTGACTGCGTCAGGGCTGGACCTCCGCTTACCGACCTCGGCCGGCTACGAATGAACCTGGCCAATGCGGTACGGGAGCATCTGCCTACACAGCAGGGCTGGAACAAGGAGGCTCGAGGCTATTTCGCCGACCAGATGCCGACTTACGAGCGGATCATGGAAGAGGATCGCGAGCTTCGGCTACGCTACTCCGACCACATACGGCGTTGGAGCAGCAACGCGATAGCTTCGAACGTCCCAGCCTATGCTGCGGACGTCGCAACACTGGTAGAGCGCCTCGACCGCTACCTGCGGTCGCTTGAGCACGAGCTCTATAAGCCGATGCACCAGGCAGGGATCGAGGCGTGATCGGTGATCAATTGCCCCTGTAGGTGGAGTAGCCGAAGGGGCTGACCACGACCGGCACATGGTAGTGCGCGGCAGGGTCGGTGACGCGGAACACGGGATCGATCTCGGGGAAGAATGGCACCGCCTTCGCATCCGGGTAGCCTGCCATGTCGAACAGCAGCTTGTAGGTGCGCGGCGCGAACTTCGACGGCTACCTACCCGACGCCGATATCTCGGTTGAAACCGGGCAAACCTATAGTCCTGCATGACGATCTGGCATCTTGCATCACCGCGAGCAGCTATCGAAACCGGCGTTTATCACCTACAGTCCTGCAAGGCAGGGTCGCCGGTCCTGCGAAACCGATGGTGGGGGTGCCGTTGCGACCTGTGTCAGCTGCGATCTGTGTTCCGGTCCGCAACGAGGAGACTGCGTTACCGAAGTTGCTGGAGGCGATCGAGCGACTGGACCTGGGCGACGTCGAGGCTGCCGTGTTCTTCCTCCTTGATAATTGCTCGGATGCGAGCGAGCAGGTAATACTCGAGCATGCTGGTCGCATGGCCCTTCCGTTCACGGTGGCTCAGGGAGACCCGTCCCCTGATGCCAATGCCGGTCGTGCACGCCGGGCCGCCATCGCCCTCGGCCTGCATCATGCGGCGAGCACGCCCCACGGTATTCTCCTGACGACCGACGCCGACAGCCAGCCCCGTGCCGATTGGGTCAGGGCGGCACTGCAGGGCCTGGCCTCGGCCGACCTTGTCGCCGGGCGAATCGTCCGGATCGCAGCGGAGCGGGATCCGGTGCAGGGGAGGGTCGAGCGCTACCTCGATCGGCTTCACGCCTACCGACGATCGGTCGACCCCGTTCCGTGGGACAGTCCGACCGGCTCCCACTGCTCGGGAGGCGCCAACATGGCCTTCCGACCCGGAGCCTATCAGGCGCTGGGTGGCTTCCAGCCGGTGCCATGCGGCGAGGACGCCGCCCTGCTCGACGATGCCGGGCGCGCCGGGTTTCGCGTGCGCCGCGATCCCGGCATGGTGGTTGCGACCTCCTCACGGCGGCTCGGCCGGGCGCCGGGCGGCATGGCGGCTGCGCTCAGTGCCATCGACCATCACGGGGCACCCTCAATGCCGCATCCCCGAGGGGCGGCATGGCAATACCGACAGCAGGCGGAGGCGCGCCGCATTTGGGCCGGGCTCCCCGATTCCTTTGTCGCAGCTCGCTTCGGCGACCGTATCGGATTGACCGGTGACCATGTGATCGGCGTCGCGCGCGACTGCCCCAACGCAGAGGCGTTCGCCATGCGTGTCGTGCCGGCGCTGCCCGATATACCCGACGTCACCCTCGCCGAGGCCGAGCATGCCCTGGCAACGCTCGAGCACCAGCTTTGCGAGCAGGCGGTATGACGACGACCAAAGCTCTGCGCCATGCGATCGTCGCGGCAGGGTGGGTGACCGACCCCGCCGGCGATCCGACGACGCCCGAGGCATATCTGGACCTGCTCCGCCCTCTTTACGCTGCGGGACGCCGGGATCTCCCCATCGGGCGCCTGCTGGAGGGGCATGTCGATGCGGTGCAAATCGTGTTTCGATACGGCACGTCGTCCCAGGTCGCTGCGTTGCGGGCGCGGATCGCTGCGGGAGCGATGCTGGGTGTGTGGAATGCGGGCCTGCCGGGTGAGTCGCTGGTGCTTACCGGCGGACGGCTGACCGGCGGCAAGGGCTATGCATCGGGGGCGGGGATACTGACTCACGCGCTGGTAACTGCGGATAGCGAACGCGGGCCGCAGCTGCTCCTGCTCGACCTGGATGCCGATCCGCCTGCCATCGATCGGGAGTGGTGGCAGACGATCGGCATGCAGCGCTCGGAGACACATCTGGTGCGCTGGTCCGGCTCTGTGATCCGTGAAGACGGCCGTATCGGCGAGCCCGGCAGCTATGCGCGGGAGCCGTTCTTCAGCGGAGGCGCGCTGCGCTTCGCCGCGGTTCATGCCGGGGGCATCGCCGGCCTGCTCGATGCAGTGCGTGACCACCTGACCACCCACGAGCGCGCTTCCGATCCGTTCCAGGCATCGCGCCTCGCCGACCTGTTCCTGCTTGCCCAGGGTGCAGCGGCGAGCATCCGCGACACGGCGGGCGCCTGGTTCAGCGGGACGGATGCGGAACGCCTCGCCCGGGTGTCCGCTGCGCGGCTATCGATCGCCGGCTCTGCCGAGCGCGCCCTGACGATCGCGCAGGAGGCGGTGGGGCTGCAGGGATTGTTCCTATCGCATCCGCTGGCGGCAAAGATCGCCGATCTCATGGTGTACCTGCGCCAGCCTGCGCCCGACGCGCATCGCTTTCGCGTCGGCCAGGCTGTCGCCGAGCACATCCTCGACCCCATTCTGTGAGGATCCCGCTGCGAAACGTACGTGTCGCGCTGGTGATCGCCCCGCACCCGGATGACGAGGTCATCGGCGCGGCAGGCCTCATTGCGCGGCTTCGCCGCCATGGAGCTCGGGTCCGGGTTGCGGTCGTGACCGATGGTGCCGCGTCTCACCGGGGCAGCCGACAATGGCCGAGAGCGCGACTGGTCGCGGCGCGCCAGCGTGAGAGCCTTCATGCGCTACGTCGTCTCGGCATCGTTGCTGGCGACGTCTCGTTCCTCAATTTGCCCGATGGCCAGTTGCCCTCGATCCCGGGACGCTGTTATCGCGCGCTGCGCCGCCAGGTCGCACGATGCCGGGATCTCGATCTCATCGTCGGACCGGCCTGCGATGACGACCATCCCGATCACCGCGCCGTAGCAGCGGCCGTCGCCCGATGCCCGGGTGGCGCCGGTCGGCTGACCTACCGCGTGTGGCCGCCTCGCCCGGACAGGTCCGGACCGGCATGGCGCATCGCTGTGCCCGGAGGAGTTCCGGTTAAGCGGTCGCTGATCCGCGTCTACCGGACGCAGCTCGGCGCCGTTTCCGATGATCCAGCAGGCTTCACGATCGCGAGACACGAGCTTGCGGCCTTTGCTCGTCCGGTCGAGCGCTACCGGCCGGGTTCGAAGTGACGAGCCCGATCGATCTTGCCGGGTTCGCCGCCAAGTTCGCCGGCGACGACGATCCCTGGCGCACCTTCACCGCCCGTGACGAGGCGGTGAAGCGTGCCGTGATCCTGCACGCGATAGGTCACCGACCGGTCGGACGGGTGCTGGAGCTGGCCAGCGGCAACGGATCCAACAGTGCCGCGATCGCGAGGATGGCGTTGTGCCTCGATGCGACCGAGGGCACGAGGGAGGGGGTCGACCTGACGGCACGCGCCGTCGCGGCCTGGCCTCGTGCGTGCGCATCGCTGCTCGTGCTCCCCGGTCGACCGCCACGTCTCGTCTATGACGTGATCGTGATCGCCGAGATCCTGTATTACCTCTCAGCGCGAGAGATGGCCCGGGTTGCGCGTGAGATGGCCGCTCGCCTGCGGGGAGACGGCACCATCGTGCTCGCGCACCACAGGATCGACTACTACGACTTCGCCCAGCACGCGGCAGGAATCCACGCCCGGTTCCTCGCAGAGACCGGGCGTCGTTGGACGGTTCGCACCGTGCGCCGCACCCGCCGCTGGGTCGTCACCGCGGCCCGCGCCGACGGTGTGCCCCGATCCCCTTGAACGCGAGCGAGGCAGCACGTCCCACGTCCGTGCGATATGAGGCTTGCCGTTAAGTGGAGCGGCAGGACGTCCACCTGCCGCTCCCGCCAGGGTCGTCAGGCCGCCGCGTCGAGATCGACCTTCATCTCCCGAGCCCAGAACCTGAGGTCACGACAGGTCGTGACGAACGCCTTGACGTCCTTGCTCTTGCTTAGGGCTACGAAGCCATCGTCAAGCTCCGGCACTCGAGAAGCGTCGAACAACGTGGCGGCTGCATCGGTGTAGCCGATGAACTTGCAGTGGCCGAACGCGTCCGCCACGAAGTCCTTGGAGGCCGCATCCTTGGCGAGCATCGCAACCCCCTCCTCGGACGGGAGCACCGCGACGGCATCGAACAGGACCGAAGGTCCGCCGTCGATCTTCTGCTTGGCCGCGACCTTGGTGCCGTCGTCGAGCGTGACCCCGCCGATCTTCGGCGCGACCACCTCCCAGACCGCGCCTTCGGCTTCCAGCGCCTTCGTCAGCGCATTGAACAGCTCGGCGCTCGACCCATCGGTCAGCAGCAGGCCCATCTTTCGCCCGGCGAAATTCGCCGGGCCGTTGGCGACGATCGAGAGCGCCGACGATGTCGGCAGGTCTAGCGTCGGCTTGGCCGCCTTGGCGGCGTCCGGCAGGTCAAGGCCGAGCCCGTCCGCAACGGTAGCGGCGAGATCCTCGTCGATGTTGCGCAGGTGGCTGACCGCCCGGGCCCGGATGTCGACACGATCTACCTTCGACAGCTCGAACACCAGCGCGTCGCCGATGTGCTTCTGCTCGATCGGCTGCTGGCTGAGATAGAACTGCCGCGCCTGGCTGTAATGATCGGCAAAGGTTTCGGACCGAACCCGCTGCTTAGTCCCCTGAACCTCGGCGGGGAAGCTGGTGAAGCCGATCTCCGCGTTCTCGCGCGGACCGCCTTCCGCGCCCCAGCTGTTCGGCTCATAGTTCACGCGCCCCTTCGGATTGCGCATCGCCATGTGGCCGTCCTGCTGGAAGTTCATCACCGGACAGCGCGGGGCATTGATCGGCAGGTGGGTGAAGTTCGGGCTGCCGAGCCGCTTCAGCTGGGTATCGAGATAGGAGAAGTTGCGGCCGTGCAGCAGCGGGTCGTCACTGAAGTCGATGCCCGGCACGATGTTCTGCGTGCAGTAGGCGACCTGCTCGGTTTCGGCGAAGAAGTTGTCGACGTTGCGATTAAGCGTGAGCGTACCGACGATGCGGACCGGCACGTCCTCCTCGGGGATGAGCTTGGTCGAGTCGAGATGGTCGAAGGGAAGCTTGTCGGCGGTTTCCTGATCGAACAGCTGGACGCCGAGATCCCATTGCGGGAAGTCACCGCTCTCGATCGCCTCCCAGAGATCGCGGCGATGATAGTCGGGATCGGCGCCGCTGATCTTGACCGCTTCGTTCCACAGCACCGACTGGAGCCCCTGGCGCGGCTTCCAGTGGAACTTGACGAAGGTCGACCTGCCTTCCGCGTTCACCAGGCGGAAGCTGTGGACGCCGAAGCCCTCCATCGTGCGGAAGGAGCGGGGGATCGTGCGATCGGACATGATCCACATGATCATGTGCCAGGCTTCCGGGGTGAGGCTGGCGAAATCCCAGAAATTGTCGTGTGCGGTTTGCGCCTGGGGGAACGCCCGGTCGGGCTCCTGCTTAGCCGCATGGACCAGATCGGGGAACTTGATGGCATCCTGGATGAAGAACACCGGGATGTTGTTGCCGACGATGTCCCAGTTGCCCTGCTTCGTGTACATCTTGACGGCGAAGCCGCGCACGTCGCGCGCCAGATCGCGCGAGCCCTTGTTGCCCGCTACCGTTGAGAAGCGGACGAACACCTCCGTCTGCTGCCCGACCGTGCTCAGCACGTCGGCGCGGGTGTAGTCGGCCAGACTGTCGGTCAGCTCGAACACGCCGTGCGCGCCATAGCCGCGTGCGTGGACGACGCGCTCCGGGATGCGCTCGTGATCGAAATGGAAGATCTTTTCGCGGAGGATGAAGTCCTCGAGCAGCGTGGGGCCCCGCAGACCCGCCTTGAGACTGTTCTGGGCGTCCGCGATCGGGATGCCCTGCTGCGTGGTCATGGTAAGTGCCGCGTCCGAGGTCGTCTGGCGGGTTTCGCCGCCATGGCCCTGCTGCTCGGCATAGTTCGTCGGCTGGTCGGCACCCGCCGGCAGCGGCGGTGCCTTCTTGGCCGTCTCGCCCTTGAGTTTCACCGCGTCGCTTTTGATGCTCTTGCGTGCCATGGACGTAATCCTCCGATCATGCCCTTAATGCCACCAGCGCCACGGCGATGCGAGGCATAAATCTTTGTAGCGACTGGGAACCGACCCGGAGGACCGAAATCAAGTTATGTCAGTCGAGCATGGTCGCCGGTTCGGACGACAGGCGCGGGCTCGGCAACGTAAGTGTTCATGGCTGCGCAGAACCCGACTGCGGCTTCCTTGGTCCTGGATCACAGCCAGGGAAAGCCGATATGAGCCGGTTGGAGATGTCTTAACGCCTTGCCGTTAGCCGAGCATGATGTACTCCCAGGTCGTACAGGTTTTCGACTGCGTCCGGCACGACCACGATCTGTGGTTGGTGCTGCTCGCCGGCCTGGTTTGCCTCTGCGGAATCTATGCGTCCTTTGCCCTGGCCGACCATGCCATACGCTCAGGGCGGAAGACGCGCAGCCTGTGAGAACCTATCACCATCGTGTCGGCCGGCTGCACGGCCTGGGCGACCCACTTCATTATCTTGCTGGCTTTCAAGCCGGGCATGCCGTCTGCGTTCAACCCGCTGGCCGTACGGCCGTTTTACGGCCGCTCGTTGATGTAAACGAATCAAATGGACAGGGACCCATGCCGCGGCTCAAGGCGTTGAGCGTCATAGACATGGCCCTGACGACAGGGACATGCACTCAGATGAGGAAACGACATGCGCGCACTATGCTGGCACGGTAAAGGCGATGTCCGCGTCGACACCGTTGCGGATCCCGAGATCAAGCACCCGCGCGATGCGATCATCAAAGTAACCGCCTGCGCGATCTGCGGGTCGGACCTTCACCTGCTGGATGGCTACCAGCCCACCATGGAGGCCGGCGACATCCTCGGCCACGAGAACATGGGCGAGGTCGTGGCGCTCGGGTCCGAGGTCACCAACCTCAAGATCGGGGACCGGGTGGTGGTGCCGTTCACGATCAGCTGCGGCGATTGCTGGTTCTGCAAGAAGGGTCTGTTTGCGGCCTGCGATCGGACCAATCCGAACGCCGAGATGGCCGCCAAGGCGATGGGCCATTCGCCCGCCGGGCTGTTCGGCTTCAGCCACATGCTGGGCGGCTACTGCGGCGGTCAGGCGGAGTATCTCCGCGTGCCGATGGCGGATGTCGGTCCGATCAAGATTCCCGACAACGTTACCGACGAGCAGGCCCTCTTCCTATCGGATATCTTCCCGACCGGCTACATGGCCGCCGAGAATGCGCAGATCGAGCATGGCGACACCGTCGCGATCTGGGGCTGCGGTCCGGTCGGCCAGTTCGCCATCCGCTCCGCGCTGATGATGGGCGCCGGCCGCGTGATCGCGATCGACGAGGTGCCCGAGCGACTCGCCATGGCGGAGGCCGGTGGCGCTGAGACGATTAACTTCGCCGAAACCGATGTCTACGACGAGCTGCAGGCGCGAACCAAGGGCCGGGGCCCCGACAGCTGCATCGATGCTGTCGGCTGCGAGGCGGCCGCGCACGGGGCGGCGGACGCGGTCATGGACAAGGTGAAGGCAAGCATGATGCTCGCCACTGATCGCGTCCACGTCCTGCGGCAGGCGATCATGAGCTGCCGCAAGGGCGGCACGGTCTCCGTGCCCGGCGTCTACGTCGGGATGGGTGACAAGCTTCCGATCG
>NZ_LSIS01000370.1:0-24548 GCF_001556365.1 Blastomonas sp. CCH1-A6
CCGCCATATCCCCCTTGGGGTAAGTGTAGGTTGAACTGCTCGACTGCGCGCTCGGCTCGGCCGCTGCCGCATTGCTCGATGCCGCGGGCTGCGCCGTGCGGGCCGAGCTGGCGGTTGTCCGCGCGACAGCCGCGCTCGGCTCGGGGACGCTGGTCACCGTCGTCTTGGCGACCGGCGCGGATGTGGGTGTGGGGGTCGGGGTGGGCTTGGGGGTCGTGTCGCTGAAGTAGGTGTAATCGCCCAGGCCGTAGAAGTCGCCGACGCCCTGCTGGGCCTGCTGGGTGGACTGGACCTGGGCGAGCGCCTGCGCTGCCAGAACCGGCGCCAGAAGACCGATCAGGATGCGGCCCCCCCGCATGGTTCAGGGATTCCGGCCGAGGTTGGCGAGCGCGGTCCGCGCGACCAGCGCGCCGGGACCGTTCTCGCCCGCGAACGTCTCCAGCGCGTAGCGCACCGTGACATTGCCCTCGATGCGATCGAACGGAGGCGGCGTCGTCTTGCATGTGAGGCCGTCGCACGGCGTGAAATCGCTCGACGAGACCACCATCGTCGGGACCGCGGTCACGTCGAACGCGCGGAACAGGCGCGGGTCGATCCCGATCGAGGCGAACTGCTGGTCCTTCTCGACCACCCTGGAGAGCGCGGCGATGAACGCCTTCCCCGAATTACCGGGGAAGCCCCGGAACACCACGACACCGCCAGCGGCCGAGGTATCGGCGATGATCCGCTTCAGCGCCTGTTCGGGCATCGAGGTGGACACGAACACCATGAACTGCGGCGCAGTGCCCTGGTTCTCCTTGAGGTTGGCGGACGCGGCGTGGATCATCTCGTCGAAGTCGACCGCACCCGCCGGCCCCGTGGGCAGGCTCGCCTTGTCGATCGTGCGCATCTGCTCCAGCGCGACCGCCTGCACGGTCTGCGCATCCTTGCGGAACGCGTCGCCGCGCCGCTCCACCTCGTTCACTAGCGCGGTCGCGTCCTGTTCGGACTTGGCCGATCGCGCGCGGATCGCGTCGAGATCGAGCCCCTCGACGGTCTGGGCGAGAACGGCGCAGCCGGTGCCGATCGAGGCGATGGCCAGCGCGGAAAGGAGGAGCTTCTTCATGTCAGGTCCTCACAGCATGCAGCAGTTGCGCTTGCGCCAGAGCAGGTAGCCGAAGTCCTCGCCCTTGACGGGGAAGGCCCGGCCCGCGTCGGGCGGGAGCGTCGTCGCGCCGATCGGCGAGCAGGCATATTTGCCGCTCACCGTGGGCGTCGGGTTGGTCATCTGGATGCGGTATTGCGACTTCTTCAGGATCGGCATGACGTACTTGTTGCAGAGCGCCTTCGATCCAGCGGTGCCCCAGGCCAGCCCCTGCCGGTGCATCTTGAACAGGAGCCGCTCGGCCGCGAGGCGCGAGGACTGGACCGGCGAATTATGCGCCGCGATATTGCCGTTCATCGGGAACATCGAGCCGTTGCAGCCCGAGCACCAGAACATCGGGTCGATCGGCAGCTTCGCGCTCGCCGCGACGCAGTCGGCCGCGCAGGCGGCGACCGCGATCGGATTGTTGAACAGCGCGACCTCGGGATTGATGAGCGTGGTCAGCACGTCGTCGTTCCAGAGCGGATCGATCTCGGTCATATAGGCGACGTCGAACGAGGCTTGCTCGAAACACAGGAAGTCGGTCAGGATCTCCATCCAGTAGAGCAGCGGGTAGACGTAATAATGCGCCTGCCAGTTGGCGCTGTTCTGGGTCGTACCGCCCGCGATCTTCGGCCCGGTATACTGGCCCTGCCCGATATCGAGCCCCGGATTGAGGCGAAGTCCGCCGAGATTCGGGAAGCACCACGGCTTGGTGGTCACATCGACGAGCCGCGCCGGTTCCCAGAAGCCGATCGAGATGCCGATGCGCGGGATCGGCGAACCGCACGCACAGACCGGCAGGCTTGGGTTCTTGGTATCGGGTCGGCTCCCCGGCCAGATGTGCGCGCCGCCCACCGACAGCGGGAACAGGCACGACCAGCAGACGTCGGTGATCGGGTTGACGAACTTGCCGGTGCAGTTGGCCGGGAGCGCGCTCGCCGGCGCCGGCAGCAGCGCGAACGCGGCGATCATGCCGAGCAGGGTGAGCAGGCGGCGGATCATGCGCCGGGCTCCTCGGAGAAAGCGATGACCAGGGGCACCATCCGGGCGCGGTCGCGTCCATCGAAGCTTATCGACTGATCGGCCAGCGCGCGCACCAGCGCACGGCGTTTGCCAACCGATATCGTCCGCCCGCTTTCGGCAAGGACGACATCGATTTCGTTTCCGATCGACGCGGCGGTCACCGGATCGGCACGGCCCCCGAGAAGCCTTCGTACGAGGGACTCGATCTCGCAATGCACGCGGGACAGGAACAGCAGCGCAGGGACGCTCGAGAGCAACGCCACGGTCGCGATCGATACGACCATCGACAAGGCGACGACGGGAAAGAACATCCAGGCCGGGAACAGCGCGAATATGGCGAGAACATATGTCCACCCGAAGCCGACTGCCGCGACACACAGAAGCGCGTAGCGCGCGATCAGGCTGATGCGCTCAGTCGTCATGCCCTGCCCTCCCCGTCCGGCTGCGCCGCGAGGCTTGCGTCAAGGAAAGCGTTATCGGCCCGGTTCTTGGCGATCACATACACCGGCACCAGCACGACCAGCGCCAGCACCAGTCCGGCAAGCGCGCCCCCTGCCCCGGCGCCGAGCACCGCGCGCAGCGGCTGCAACGCGCAGATGGCGATCGCCAGCCCGATCGCCGACCACAGGATCGCGAGCCGCATCGCCTTGAGGGCCGGCGTCTCGGGCGCGGCCATCGGCGTCCTGAGAATATCGAGCCACATCATGCGCCCGCTCCCGACATCTCGATCTCGCTGATCTTGAGCACCTGGCCCGCCGGTTCGACCACGGCGGGGACGCGCGCGATCCCGAAATGGCTGGTGAGCTTGCCCTGCTGGTCGAAGAAGAAGCGGCGCTTCTTCTCGCCCATGCGGTTGAACGGCGAGCCGGCGACGAAGATGATCTTGGCATTCTGCGCGGTCCACCGCTTCAGCGCCCAGTCGACCTGCGCATCGTCGCGGCCGTCGATAAACACGAGGTCGGTCTTCATCGCGACGAACGACAGCGGATTGACCCGCTGCCCGGCGCGCGCGACGAGCCGGCCCTTCTGGTCCTGGATGTCCTGATCGAGCACGATCGTCGGGTCGAACGTCCAGCTGCGGCTCTCGCGCACCGCGCCGATGCCGGCGACGGGGATCGGGTTGCGGACACGTTCCTCGGTTTTTTCACGCAGCGCCGTCTGCATGCGCTCGATGCCGCCATTGGCCTGCAGCGTCTTCAGCCGGGTATCGATCGTCGCCAGCAGATCCGGCTCGGCGATCGCCCAGGTCTGGCCCATCACGCCGTGATCCTTTGCGAGCGCGCCCTGCACGATCGGCCAGGACGACGAGGCGACCAGCGCCACGCCCAGGGTTCCGCCGAAAAGGCCCGCGCGCCGGATCACAGGATCGGCGTCCCGGTGCCGATGATCTGCTTCGCGCAGGCAAAGCCGATCTCGCCGTAGCGGCTGTCGAACCCGTCGGGGTGTGCGGTGCCGACATAATAGCAGCCCTCGGGAACGCGCCCGACCGGTCCCGGCGTCAGCACCTCGCCGAAGCGCGAGCGCGGCTTCATGTGCGCGACGCGGACGCCGTCGACATAGACCCATTTCCCGCGATGCTCGACCAGCGCCCCGGCCTCGCCGATCACGCGCTTGCCGAACGGTCCCGAATCCGGTCCGAAGTGGCGGCGCACCAGCTCGCCCTCGGGCGGCGCGAAGAACACATAGTCGCCCTTGGCGGGCACGCGGCCGCGCTGGATGAAGAACGCCCAGTTGGGGAGGCTCTCGCTCGCGTTTATCATGAAGGCGTGCGTCTCGCGCCACGCGGCGATCGAGTTGTAGCCGCCCCACACGATCCCGAGCAGCGCGACCGCGCTCCACTGGCGGACCCGCTTGACGATCAGCGCCTTGCGGGCCGCGCGGTCCCCGGCGACGTCAACCGCCGTGGGAGCCGCATGACCGACCCGCGCCAGCGCCTCAGTTGCCGCTGCCATCGACCCCTCCCGGCGCGGACTGGGTGACCGTCGCCTCGACCGGCGAGACCGGCGCAGGCCCGAACGGCGAAGCGGTCGGGACCGCCGCCCCTGGCGCGGCCGGCGCGACGTTCCCGGAGGCTTGGGGAAGCATCGCACCGACCGCGGGACCGGCCGGGGTGTTCGGCGCGGCCGCGGGGAGCGGCACGCGCGCGAAGACCGCGCGGCGGATCTGGTCGGTGATATCGGGGACGTTCTTCGAGAGGACCGCCTCGCCGACGAGGACGGTGGTGCCGCTCGCGCCGACCTTCTTCATCTCGTCGTCGAGCGCGGACATGAAGGCCTGGGTCTGCGCGGCCACCTGTTGGGGCTGGCCGTTACTGTGGCTCTGCGCCTGGACATATTCCGAGACGATGCCTTCGAGCCGGACGCTCGCCATCGGCACGGTCGCGGGCGGGGCAAGGAGATGCTTGGTCACCCACGCCCCCCAGAGCAGTACCGCGACCGCCAGCGCGACCGCGACATAGGCGATGACGGGCAGGCCCTGCGGCTTGCGGCGATCCACCTTGTCCGCGACCGGACGGCGCGGTGCCGCACCGGCAGCGTCATCACGGGGTGCCGGGGCCGGAGCGGACGGTTGCACCGCCGCGGACGCGACCTCGGGACGATCGAGAACATCAACCATGACGGGGGCCTTTCGTGGAAGTGATGATCGCGCCGAGCAGGCGCACGCGGGTCACGGCGACGATGCCGAACGCGACCAGCCACACGACGAACAGCTGGTCGCCGAACGCCGCGCGGCGTGCCTGGTCGGCCGCGACGAAGCGCGTGCCGAGGTTGGCGACCTGCGAGAAGAAGCCGAGCGCGGTGAAGTCGCCTAGCATCAGGAAGAACAGGATCGCGACGCCGAAGGTCGCGAGCAGCGTCATCGCCATCCAGCCCGACACCCGCAACAGGATGTAGCAGGCGTCGCCGATCGCGCGCGTGCCCGTGCGTTTCCAGTCGGTCGCGGTCGGCGTACGCCAGTCGCGCTCGTGCGTGAAGGCGTTCATTCCGCCGCCTCCACCCAGGGCTCGCCCGGAGGATTGTCGCGATATTCCTCGGGGAAGGCGACGCGTTCGATCGCCTCGTCCATCGAACAGCCGAGGTCGATCAGATGCTCGATATCGGCGAAGGTCTGCGGGCTGGAGGAATAGAGCGTCGCCGAATATTTATCGAGGACGAGCCGCCCGACCGCCATCGATTCCGGCCCCTTGATGAGGATGTCGGAATATTCCGCGCCGTTGCGCTTCAGCGAACGCAGCAGGCTTTCGGTGTAGGGGTCCATGTCGAAGCGGCCGTGCTTCTGGAAGTCCGAGATCGTGTCGGGCTTCTGCATCAGGATGACCGACCAGTCGGAGTTCTCCAGCGCCGCGAGGCTCCCTTCCGACTTGTAATAGTCGTTGAGGCTCTGCGTCGCGGTGATGAGCGAGGCGCCATATTTGCGGCAGGTTCGGCTGTAGGTCTCGACGAAATCGGCCATCGACCCACCGCGCAGCATCTGCCACGCCTCGTCGATCAGCAGCGCCTTGGGGATCTGGCGGTCCATCCGGCGCATCGTCTGCGACGACATGAACATGATCGCGGTCAGCACGACCGAGCGCAGTTCCTCGCGGCTCGACAGGTCCGAGAGTTCGAACACCGTTAGCGCGTTCGACATGTCCACCGACGCCTCACCGGTGAAGAAGCTGCCGTAGGTGCCCTTTCCCGAGAACGGGAACATCGCGATCGCGAGATCCGTCCCCTGCACAGAGCCGTCGGAGCCGAGCGCCTCGATCACGTCGTCGACGCACCCTCCCCTGCCCTTGGCCTCCCACACCTGGTTGACCGCACGATCGATCAGACCGCGCTCGGTGTCGTTGAGCTTGTCGATGTGACGGCCCATCTGCCCGATGATCGACTTGAGCATCGCCAGCGCGTCGACGAGATAATCCTCGTCCTGCGCCACCAGCGTCTCGTCGATCATCGAGAACGGATTGAGGCTGAACCCGTCGCGCAGGCGAAACTCGACGAAGTTGCCGCCCAGGCTCTTGGCCATATGCTCGAACGAGCGGCCGTCATCGATCACGATGATCTTGGCGCCCACGCCGGCGAACGCCGCGCACAGCTCTTGCAGCGCGACCGACTTGCCCGAGCCGGACTTGCCGAACACCGCGACATTGTGGTTGCCGGCCTTGTTCTCGAACGGCGACCAGAAGAAGGGCTGGCCGCGCCGCCCGATGAACATCAGGTGCGGCAGATGCCCGCCGAGATACTCGCCCTGGATCGGCAGCATATTCGCCGCGGTCGAGGTCAGCATCGTGCGCAGCCGCTTCATGCGCTTCAGGTCGCTGTCGAGCCCGTTGCCGAGCGTCATCGGCAGACACGACATGAACGCCATGATCTGGAGGAACCGCTCGTCGAGCAGGTCCCACCCGGCCGCCTTGTACATCGACTTGACGGTGCGCTCGTTAGCGTCCCCCTGCCCCTTCGGGCTGATGATGCCTACCGCATAATAGGCCTGCACCAGCTTCTTGCCGAGACGCAGCTCCTGGGTGACATGCTCCCATTCGCGGCTCTGGTCCTTCAGCTGCGGGAGCAGCCGCGCCGACTTCGAGTCCGCCAGGCTCGACGTACGCATGAACTTGTAACCGGCCTTAGACGAGGCGGCCTGTTCGTCCTGGTAGCACAGGCATAGCGACGTGAGAGTCGGGCACCCCGGGCGCAGCTTGTCGGAGAACATGTCGCCGATCAGCTTCTGCACGTCCCACGGCGCCCAGCGGTTCGGCAGGTTCCTGACCGAGAAGAAGCGATAGTCGAACGTGTCGGGCCGGATCTCCTGATACTGCGTCTCGCCCGACAGGTTCGTCACCGCGCGCAGCGGCTCGACCGATACCAGCAGGCGGTCGGCCTGGACGACGGTCTGGACGTCGCGCCGCACGCATTGGTCGGCGATCGGATCGAGTTCTGAATATTCCGAGACGTGGTCGGAGACGTCGAACGCCGGCGCGGTGATGTCGTCGATCAGCGCGATCAGATCGACCGGCTTCAGCCGGGTTGCCGGCATGTCGATCGACTGCAGCGTCGAGACGATGCTGTCGCGGACGCCGGTCAGCTCCTCCGGTGTCGCCTTCCCGCTACGGATCGAGACCGACAGGAAGATGCGATGGTTGCGGACGTGGAACGGTCCGTCCTTCGACATCGATACCCATGCGCCGTGACGCAGGAACGCCGACCGCCGCTCGGCGATCTTGCGATGGATGCCGCCCGCCTTGTAGCGCGGCAGCGCATATTGCGCGATCAGCGCGCCCACACGCGGGCTCTGGAATGCGAGCAGCTGGACCCGCGCGCTGGGCGGGACGCTCTCGGACAGCATCTGCGCGATGATCTCCCCGGTGCGCTCGTCCGCACCCATGAGCGGCGCGAGTTCCAGCGCGAACGCGATGCTGTCGGTCTGGTAGAACAGGTCGTGCCGCGCGTCGTAGCTGCGATACGGCAGCCACTGCGACAGCATCGGCGCGCCATGCGAGGGTGTTCCCTGGTCGGGTGCGCGCGTATCGCCGAGCAGGCGGGCTATGAAGCCGGTCTTCGCCATGACGATCAGTCCTCCACGCGCGGCGAGAAGGTCGCTGGGCGGTTACCCGGCGTGCTCGACGCGAGTTCGGGCGAAGCCGGCTTCTGCGTCGCGGCGATCGGCACACCCTTGCCAGCAGCCGCGTCGCGCGCCCTGGCCCGCGCGGCCGCGACCGCTGCCGCACTTGGTGCGCCGACCGCGCTCGCCGCACCTGCGGCCGCTGCCGGGGCGGCGACCTGCGCGACCTCGGCGGGCACCGGGGGAAGCGCGGCGATCGGCGCGCCGAGCTGCGAGAGGATCTCGGGGCTGACGTTGAGCGTCTGCGTCGCGGCAAGCGCCGAACCGTGGCCGTCGGTCGCCGCCAGCCACTGGCCGTTGTCGACCACCGCCTGCACGACCGCGGTCTCGTGGAAGCGCCCAGCCGCGTCGACATGCGAGGGGAACACGATCCGCAACACCTTCTGCGGCCCGACCCCCGCCGCCTGCGCCGGCACCGGCGTCGAGGCATAGGCGATCCGCTGCGTTCCCCCGCTGTTGCGCGCGGGTGCCTGGTACGGGCCTGCCGGATGATAGCCGCTGTCGCCGGTGATCTCGGCCAGCGCCTTGTCATCGATGACGGTCGCCGGCGAGCAGCTGCCGCCCTCGGGCGCGCCGCACGCGAACTTGCCCGAGATGTTGGTCCCCAGCGTGGTGCAGCTGGCGAGCAGTCCCAGGCTCGCGGTCGTCGCCAGCGCCGCAATACGCTTCGCGCGGGCGTGCGGGCGATAGTCGGAAACCGGGCAGGCCGGCAGGCGGATCACGGATCGGGTCACGACTTGGCTCCCTTCAACCATTCGACGAGCTGGGCCTTGGGCCTGAAACCCTCGATCACCGCCCCGTCGGAGCGGACGATGACGGGCGTCCCGTTGATGCCGTGCGCCTTGGCGAACGCCTCGTTCTCATCGAGACCGCTGGTGTCGCACTTCGGGCCTGCCGGGACCGGGTTCTGCGCATAGGCCGCGCGGACCGCCGCATGACGATCGCGGGCGCACAGCACCTGGTTGGCGATCTCGCGGCTTCCCAGCACCGAGATCGGGCGCTCGATGACGCGCACGTTCATCGTCTCGAGCGCCTGACTGAGCGCGCGGCAGTAGCCGCAGTGGAAATCGGAGAAGACGGTGACCGTCTGCGTGCCCGAACCCCACACGATCGCACCCTTGCTCGACAGCCGCGTCACATCGAGCGTGCGGGCGACGGCGGGCTGGGTCGTGACTCGCGCACCCGCCCGCGCCGCGCCGGCCTCGGGCGCATCGGGCGTGGCATTGGCCTTCGCCGCGCCGCCCACCAGCATATCGGGATTGAGCGCGAGCAGCTTGGCGGCGGTCAGATCCTGCCGCGTCTCCATGTCATAGACGCGGCCGATGACGAGATAGCGCGCCGACTTGTCGACGTAGAACAAGTTCGCACCCGCCACGACCTCGCACAGCCCGTCGACCTTGGAGCAGTCGATCGCATCGACCTTGGTCTTGGGAAGCCGCTTCTGCAGCGCGACCTGGACCTGCGCGCCGATCGGCGCTTCGGCCGAGCCGGTCAGCAGCATCGCCGCCCCCGCCATCGCGCCGATCATGATAGTATTTGCCATGTGACCGCCTCCTTCCGGGCTCAGTTCTGGATGAAGACGCCTTCGAGGAAGACGATCTCGACATCGATGCCGGTCGGCATCTCGATGATGGGCTGGTACTGTTCGGCGCGCTCGATCAGGTATTTGGAAACTGTTCGACCGCTCTCGTCGGCGCCGCCGCCCAAAGCGCGCAAACCGACGTTGCCGATGCTCGGGGTGCGATTGATCCCTCCTTTGCCGTCTGTCTCGAAGGTTGCGAGTGGCTGGTTGAAGGCAGTGTTCAGCGCATTGCCTGCACCACCTACAAGCCCGGCAAAGAAAGCTTGCATCGCCAAGGAGCCCTCGCGACTGACGACACGGCCGCGCACGCCGGTCTTGCCGGCGAAGCTGATGAAGCCCTTCACGTCCGACACCGCGAACCGGCCATTGGCCTGCGGACAGGTCATCCGCTGCAGCTTCACATAGACCTTCTCGGAAGAGAGATCGCCGCGCGCCGCGCCGTTGATGACGCAGCCTTCGATCCGCGTCGTGAGCAGCTTGCCGTTCTGGTAGACCGAGCGCGCCGGGCCGGTGATGCGCAGGATCACCGGCAGCGGATCGGTCTGCGACTGCACCCCCGCCGAGGCGTCGACGCCGACGATGACCTTCGCCTTCGCGATCGAGTTGGGCGGCAGGTAATTGGGGCTGTCGGTGTAGCTGGTCGTGCCACCCGAGATCCGAGTCGCGGTGCCCGAGGGGCCGCCCTCGAACGACACCAGCTTGATCGAGCGCGACTGCGACACCGCAGCCGCTGCCGCCTCGCCCGCCGTCATCGGCGCGCCGGGAGTGCGGTAATTGGGCTGGCCGGGGCCATACATCTGCGTCGGAGCCGGCGCGGCCGGCGCGGCGTTACGCTGCGCGATCTGCTGGCGAAGCTGGTCGTTCTCCTGCTGATAGGCGCTCATGACCCGCTGGCCATCGCTCGCCATCGACTGCTTCTCGCCCTGGAGCGCGGCGATCTGCGCCTGCAACTGCTCCATCTGCGCGCGCTGGCCGTCGACGCCCTTCAGCTGATTGTTGATCGACTGCATCTGCGCTTCGGATGCGGCCTGCCATTCACGCTGCGACATGTTCCGGTTGACCATGTCGTCGGTGGTGATCTTCACCTCCTTCCCGTCGGTGCCGACCGGCTTCAGCTTGGCATCGTCGCCCATGACGTACCAGGAGCCCAGCACCAGCGCGACGGCGCCACCACAGCCGAGGTAGAGCAGCTGCTTCTTGCGGACGGCATCGTTGCCGGCCATCAGCTCGCTGTCCCCGCCCTCCTCCGGCTCGGTATCGAGCTGCTTGGCACGGTTACGCTGGAAGATGTCCTTGAGGCTCATGGCCGCACTCCGTTGGCGAGGCCCGAAGGCGTGACGATATAGGCGGTGGTGGCTTCACCGGGCTTGAGGTTGGGGTTGGCGACCGAGACCGCGATCGCGTTCGACGGTGCGATCGTTCCCTCGCCCAGCGCGACCGGAACCTTGCCCCGGTTCTCGATCCTGAGCGTGCGGCCTGCGAGGCTGGCGCCGCGATACTCGGCGACCATCTGGACCTTGAGCGAGCCAATCATCACCGGGTCGGTGACCGCGGGCCTGACCTCGAACCCTTCGAGCGGCGCGGACTGGAACATCGCCTGGACCAGCGTGGCGGACGCCTCCTGCGGCGATGCCGCGACGGCCGCGACCTGCGTTTCCGCGGCGCCACCGATATCCTTATTCTCGACGAACACCTGCTGCGCGTCGTCACCGGCGAGGCGGCACGAGAATTTGTAGACATAGCCCTTCGACGTGGTGCCGAAGAACGACACGTTCGGCCGAGAATAGGCTTCCGGGACCGACACATAGATGTCGCCCCGGGTCGGTTCGTTGACCACGGTGAAATCGTCGGTATCGACCCCGGTGGTCAGCTTCGAGACGCTGGCGAAGCGATCGTCCTTGAGGCTGACGCGGGTCAGCCCCGACTTCGACATCGTGCAGGCGACCTCGCTGTTGTCCTTCGCCAGCACATGCTCGTCGGCAAAGGCTGGCGCGGCGAGCACCATTCCGCCCGCGACGATCATCCCTGCCCCGATCAGGCGCGATAGCGAACACAGGCGCGATGCGAAGGCGGTCCCGCCCCCGATCAGCCCGACTGCGACCCAGGCGGTCATGCGTCGTCTCCGATGGTTGCCGCGGCGTCCTTGTCGGCCTTGGTGACCATCCCGAAGCCCTTGAGCTGGAGAGTCAGGCCGCGATACGCCCAGTAGAAGCGGAACGTCTTCGGCTCGGCGGTGACCGACTTCGAGCCGACGACGGTGTGCAGCGTGCCGGTCACTTCCGAGGTCAGTTTCTCGGTGTCGACCTTCATGCCGGCGAGCGTGAAATACTGGCTGATGCTCGATCCGCGCTGCTCGTTGAGGATCTTCATCAGGTCGCGCTTGAGCGAACCATGTGCTTCCGGCGTGGCGATCGCCAGGATCGAGTCCATCCAGTATTCGAGATTTTCGGGCGAGCGGTTGAGCGTCATCAGCGCGGTGTCGCGCGTGACCATCTCCAGATACTGCTCGCTGACCCCGCTCGACGAGAGCGTCAACGGGGAGCGGACGATCGGCTGCAGGACGATCTCCCGGTCACGGGTCGCGCCGACCAGGAACAGCAGCACCACGAGGCCCGCGAGGACCAGCGCGACGATGCCGAGCATGTTGCGCTGCTTGAGGACGCGCTGCGACTGCGCGAGACCGACAGAATAATCCATTTAGCCCACCATCACGCGAAGGTGGGAGGGCGGTGTC
Source organism: Blastomonas sp. CCH1-A6 (assembly GCF_001556365.1). NCBI lineage: Bacteria > Pseudomonadati > Pseudomonadota > Alphaproteobacteria > Sphingomonadales > Blastomonadaceae > Blastomonas > Blastomonas sp. CCH1-A6. The sequence continues at coordinate 12,067 of NZ_LSIS01000370.1, forward strand.
GCCTTCAGCCCGGTAAAACTCGACGGCAGGTGCCAGTAGGCCATGTGGAGAATCCACGACGTGGCCTTGCCGGCTTTGAGTTTCCGAAAACCCCACCAGCCGAGCAACGAGACCATCAGTCCGATCACGACGTGCTGCGACAGGATCCCCCAGATGAAGGGGATCGCCATCGCGAGGAACTCGTCCAGCGTCCAGAAGCCGATCAGCTCCGGGTCGTCGAGATGCGAAGGGATGGTGTACCGGTCCATAAGCTAAGCCGCCCTCCCAGCGGTTGATCCAGCCGACGCCTCAGATCGTCGCGGTGACGGTCGAGGTGACGATCGGGATACCCGTGCCCGCGCCGACGCCGACGGCGACGGGAACGGCCACCTGGCCCAGGCTGAAGCGGCCCGACGCCAGCGCGACGATGCCGCCCGCGAGGCTCATGACGGTGATGATCTTGCCGCCCGAGCCCTCGAGGAAGTCCGTGAACTTCGTCAGCGCGGTATTGAACGTCGTGTCGGCGCCGGCGAACGCCGCCGACGCGCCCAGGACCATCACCATCGCGATGATCGCCAGACCGAGAAGGACACCATTGATCTGGCCACCCTTCGGCATTGAAAGTGCAGACATGCTCTTTCCCCTTGGAAGACGAAGCACAAGCGCGTCGTCTCCCTAAGGATTTCGCAAGTATTGACCCTCGACAAGACGGAAAAAAATTACCGTATCGACTTTGACTGCGGGAAAGACCGACTACGCATTTCCGCCAAAAAACTGACGCGATGGGTCTGCAGACAAACATAGAGCAGGTAATTTTTTTACCACCTGCGGAATTTTTTTACCGCCTTCGTTGCGAAACTGGAATGACCACCCCCGGTCGTGCGGCAATGATTGATTGCTCGAGAAACTATCAATCCAGATGGTATGCGCTCGCCCGCACTCGGGTTATCCGTTCCCCATGTCGAATGTGATCTACGCCTTCCGGGTCAGCGATGAGCTGTTCCGTCTCACAACAGAAGCGATCAGAACCCGGTCGCTGGCAACGCGACGGTTTGAGACCGTTTCCTCTACCGCCCTGTATGGACTGGAGAAATTCTTGGATATGCCGGATTTCGAGCTGATGCTCGAACGCGCCTCGACGATCGAGGACAATGGTGAAAACCGGGTCGGTTTCCGCATTCAGATCGATCAGAAGGCGCTTTTCCAGGCCGCGCGGGACAGGGCCACTACCGACCCCACCACCCCTGCCACAGCGCGTTTCCTGCTCACCGTGTCGATGCTGTGCGTCTTCGATTGTGCGATTCGTCGAGAAGTTCCGACTAACGCTAAAAAAAATATTGACAGCCTCTCGGGCTATAACCGTATATAGCGCCCAGAAGGGGGGTCGTCATGACTGACCAGAGGAATGCAGCAAGCCGACAGACCGAGACAGACTTCTACTATCCGCTTATCATCGAGCAGTGGAATCGCCGTGGCGTAACCAATGTCGAAATGGCCCGGAGACTCGGGAAAAGCGTCAGTCTCATCGGAAAGGTCAAATCCGGTCGCGCCAGCTTTACGGCCGCGATGCAGATAAGGGTCATGGAGATCCTGGAGATCGACCGGCAACGTGCGTTTCTTGCCGCAGTCTGGATGAAGACGCCCCTCGCCTATTTCGATGACAGCTTCGACAAGATCTACCTCGTCACGTGCCGCTTCGTCGAAGCTTCCTGCCCCCAGTTACTGTCGCTCGCCGAGCAGGTGAAAGGCGATGGGCTTGCTCCCGAAGCGATCGAGCGGGTTTTGCAATCCATCCTGATGAACATGCTCAATTCGGTTCCCCCGCCCCGGACCGGAGCAAACTGAACCAATTCCGGTGGTGAACTCCGTTCCCATCAAACGAGCTTTGGAGAGTGACACCTGTTTCGCTTAGAGGGCGATATGGACTCTCAGCCGAAACCCGCGCGGTCGACCCTATCGATGCGCCGCAAAAAAGAACGCGAGGATGCTGCGGGTTACAAGCGGTCCACCTACGCGCTCTCCCCTGCATCGCTGCGAGTCGCGGACGAGATCCAGCGTCGCTATCAACTTGGCTCCCGCGAGGCCGCTATCAACGCACTTCTCGAACTCATCGACCGCGATCTGTTCCTGTGGCACGACATCCTTGTGTCGGAACGGCGATAGAGGCTTCTGATGGATCTGCGCACCAGTCCGCCAGCCGACGAATCGGGTCATGCCATTGTCGATTTTCTCGACGAGCATCGACTGCCGCACAGCCCCGAGAATTACGGCTTCGCTCACACCTATTTCGAAGGTGCTGACGAGGCCCATTTCATGGCCGTCGCCAATCTGATCGACGGCGGTTATCGCCTCCGACAGGAAGACGTGCGAGCAATTTCGGCACCAGCGGATCTCCATGGCACCGCGACGACGATCGGTGAGCTTTCCACGGAGGTCATGCACATCATCGGGGCAACCGCCCAGGAAGCCAATGCCTTCGTCAAATCGCTCACGCTCACCGCGGCCGAACTGGTCTCGACAGACGGCAACATTCACAGCGCGGTCGCTCGGATGACTGCCCAGGCCGAGCGCGCCGAAGAGCGGTTGAAGCAGCTGAGCCTTCAGACGGCGCTAGTCCGCGAGCGCCTACGCTCGCTGGGCGTCGATACCGACATCGATCCTGCTACCTCGCTCCTCAACCGCATCGCGATCGACTCGGTGCTCACCGCCGCACTCGGGCGGGAAGGCCCTACCCTTCTTGCGCTGGTTGCGCTCGATCAGGTCACCTCGATCGGGGCGGCTCATGGGATCGGCGTCGTCGAGCGGGTCCTGCGCGCGCTGGGCCAGACATTGCGGGATCATTGCATGCCGCACCGGGTCGGCCGCTGGGAGGCAAAGCGGATCGCCATCGTGTTCGACAACTGCGACCCCGAAGCCGCCCGCGATATGCTGAACGCAGCCCGCAAGGCATTCTCGAGGCGAAAGCTGCAGCGCGTCGAGAATGAGACGCCGATCGGCGAGGTGACATGCTCGGCGGGTCTCGTACTCGCCCCCAACGCTGTCTCCGAGGATCTGATTTGTCAATCGGCGTCCAAAAAGGACCCCCTATCGGCGTGCAAAAGGGACCCCCTTCGTCGAGCAGCGTGACGGGTATGACGGGCGCTTTGTTCGCGCTGGTTGCGGCGTAGGGCGGGCGTAGCCCGACCGGAGGCGCAACCAGCGCGAAGCGTTCTCTGCCGGTGGTCCTGGGCGTCAACTGCGGTGCTTGAAGCGCCAGCTGTCATTGCCCGTTTCGACGATGTCGCAATGGTGGGTAATGCGGTCGAGCAGCGCGGTGGTCATCTTGGGGTCGCCAAAGACGGTCGGCCACTCGCCAAAGGCGAGGTTCGTCGTGACGATGACCGAGGTCTGCTCGTAGAGCTTGCTGACGAGGTGGAAGAGCAGTTGGCCGCCCGAGCGGGCGAACGGCAGGTAGCCAAGCTCGTCGAGCACCACCAGATCGAGCCGGGAGAGCTGGGCTGCCAGCGTGCCGGCCTTGCCAAGACGCGTTTCCTCCTCAAGCCGGTTCACCAGGTCCACCGTGTTGAAGTAGCGCCCCCGGGCGCCGGCCCGTACCACATTGGTGGTGATGGCGGTGGCGAGGTGCGTCTTGCCTGTGCCCGTCCCACCGACAAGCACGACGTTGCGCCGGCCCGGAAGAAACGAGCCGCTGTATAGCGAGCGCACCAGTCCCTCGTTGATGGGGGTGTCATCGAAGACGAAGGCGTCGAGGTCCTTCACCGCGGGCAACCTGGCGGCCGACATCCGGTAACGGACCGACGCTGCATGGCGGTGCGTCGCCTCGGCACGCAGCAGGTCGGTCAGGACCTCCATGGTCGTGCGCTTGCGCTGGAGACCGGTGGTGACCGCCTCGTCGAAGGCGCCAGCCATGCCCTTCAGCCCCAACTCGGTCATGGCCGTCATCATCTCATGCCGCTGCATGGAGACCTCGCAGGCTGTCATAGCGGTTGCAGTCGGCGCGGGGCGGATGGCGCAGCGCCAGGTCCTCGGGGGTGACAATGGTTAGCGGTCGTGGCGGTTCTCGCCTGCGGGCCAGGATGTTGACGATGACGTCGTCGCTGGCGGTGCCGGCCAGCAATGCTTCGCGCACGGCCGCTTCCACCGCCTCGAGCCCGTCATCGAGCACTGTCGCCAGCACCCGCACGAACCGCCGGTCGGCGTCGTCGCCGGCGCCGAGCTTGCGCCGCAGCCGTGACAGCGCAGGCGGCAACTCCCAGCCCTGGAACGGTGCGCCGTTGCGCAGGGCGCCCGGCTTGGTCGCCAACACCGGCAGATAATGCCACGGGTCGTAGATGGTCCGGTCCCGGCCAAAGAACCGGGGATGGTCGGCGACGACTTCACCGTCGCAGCGCACGAGGATGCGGTCGGCATAGGCACGGACCTGCACAACGCGCCGAACCGTCCGGGCAGAAACGGAGTAGCGGTTGCGGTCGAAGCTGATGAGGCAAGTGCCGCTTACCGCGTGCTCGCTCTCGTGGAAGCCGTCGAAGGGCGCGACAACAGGCTGGAGCACCGCCCGTTCGGCTGCCCATGCCTGGGCGACCGTCAGTTCCTTCCGCTCGGGATGCCGGTGCATGTCGGCCCAGCGCCGACACTCGGCCTCCAGCCAACCGTTCAGCTCCTCGAGGCTGGTAAATCGCAGGCGTGGCTGGAAGAAGCGGCCGCGCGCGGTCTGCACCTGGTTCTCGACCTGACCCTTCTCCCAGCCCGACGCCGGTGAGCAGGCGGTCGGCTCGACCATGTAATGGTTGGCCATGACCAGGAAGCGCCGGTTGAAGACCCGCTCCTTGCCCGTGAACACGCTCGTCACCGCCGTCTTCATGTTGTCGTAGATGCCGCGCGTCGGCACGCCTCCGAAGAAGGCGAATGCCCGCGCATGCGCGTCGAACAGCATCTCCTGTGTCTCGCGGGGATAGGCGCGCACATACATCACCCGTGATGCGCACAGCCGCACATGCGCGACCTTTACACGCATCGGCTTGCCCGAGATCTCGACGTCCTCATGGCTCCAGTCGAACTGATACGCCTCGCCCGGCCGGAACAGCAGCGGGATGAACGCCGGCGCATCCATCACATCGCGACGCCGCGCCTGCCGCCAGCGAGCCGCATAACGCCGCACCGCGTCGTACGAGCCGTCGAACCCCTCGCGTAGCAGCAGGTCGTGGATGCGCGTGAGGCGCAGCTTCTCGCGCCGCGGTCGTGCCTCGTCTTCCTCCAGCAACGCATCCAGTCGCGCCTGAAACGGCCCCAGCTTCGGCAGCGGCTGCACCTCCCGCCGGTAGCCCATGTCCGCCTCCGGCGCCCGGATCGCCTTGCGCACCACCTTGCGCGACAGGTGCAAGTCCCGCGCTATCGCCTTGATGGCCTTCCCCGACGCGTGCTCGCGCCGGATCCTCAACACCGTCTCCAATACCAGCATCCCGATCTCGCCGCCTGACACACGCCAAGCGAACAGCCTAGACCACCGGGATGAGGGGTCCCTTTTCGACGCCGATCACCCCGCTACCGGGGTCCCTTTTCCACGCCGATCCACAGTTCCGGCCCGAGCAGATCGCGGAGGTCATCGACCTGAACGCCATCAGCTGGGTGCGGGTGAACCGCGCGGTGCTCCCGGCCATGCGGCGAGCGGGACGAGGCCTGCTGATCTATACCGGCAGCGGGATCAATCGCCTGCCGGACCCCTTCACCGGCCCCTATGCTGCATCGAAGGCGGCCGGAGACGTGCTGGCCGAGGTGATGGCGTTCGAGACCGCGCGCTATGGCATCGAGACCGTGATCGTTCAGCCCGGGGCCTACACGTCCGGCACCGATCATTTCAAACACGCGGTCGGCCCGGCCGACGTCGGGATCGTGGCACAATACGATCGACTGGCGGGCCTGTCGGATCAACTCGCCGAGCGGCTCGACAGGACTAACCTGCCCGATCGTCGCCACGATGCACAGGAGGTCGCCGAGGCTATCCGTGACATCGTCGCGATGATGCCCGGCACACGCCCGCGCCGTGTCGACATCGATCCGCAAGGCCGCGACGTCACGCGCATCAACGGCGTCACCGCCGAACTTCAACGCGCCTTCTTCGCCCGCATGGGCGTCGAAGACCTGCTGCATCCCGCAGCGCCCTGAAGGGCTCGTCGATCCGACCCGAAACTGTCCTGGAGGCACTGATGATACGTTCCATGATCCTCATCCTGTCTGTCGGCATGGCCCTGCCGGCCGCGGCGAAACCCGTCCGGGAATGCCGGATCCGCATCTTGCGGCCGGTAACGGACGACATGGGCCATCGCTGGTCGGCAGGCAGGCTGCTGCCCGCGACAATCATGCGGCGCGATGCGAACGGCGTATCCTTCTGTGCGCAGGGAGGATCCTGCGTGCCGCGGATGACGCGGAACGGTCGGGCGGCGCAGCTTGTGAATTGCCGACCCGGCAAGGCGCTGGGCAACGGCGACTTCCGCCTCGATCCAAACCCTGCCGTCATGAGCAGGGCCGAAGCCGACAAAATGCGTACGCGTTCCGTGGTCGAGAACAAGCTGTCGACGCTTGGATTTTCGAACGCGGCGAGCGGCACCTGGGCGAATGACTATGCCGCCAATCCCGACTCTGCTCATGGCCGCCTGGTCTCGCGTGCACTTGCCGGGTGGGCGGAGGCGCTGGCGACGATGAAAGCGAAGCTGCCGTGATCGCCCGTTCGATCATAGTCGCCATAGTAGCCATCGTCTGCGCAACGCGGGCTACGACGCAAAGCGTTGCCCCCCGAAGCTTCGCGCCGATCCGAGAGGCATGACGCGCAGGGTGGACGCGTCATCTTTGCGGCGCCGAAGATCGCGAACGTCGTCCATCCGACCGGGAGCGGCGCAGGGGCAATACCGATGGCGGTAATGGCGGTACAGACGGCGGCCCGGCGAAGTCCCGCGAGCCAGTGCGCGATGAAGGCAGGAATGCCGCGAGAGCGAGCCCGGTCAGCCACAGCGTCTTGGTGTCCGACCATTTCCACGGCCATGGCAGTGGCACAAAGGTAAGATTGACGGTCCCCCGGTTTTTTATCCGGGCATGATGCGAGCTTCCGGCCTGCATCCGCCGGGGTAACCCCGGCGGATAGAGCATATTCTGCTGGCGTCAGTCAGCCAAGCGCCGTGTGAGGACGGCTCTCGTTATAGTCCCGTCGCCAAGCCTCGATCTTGGCTCGGGCGTCTGCCAGCGACAGGAACCAGTGGCTGTTCAAGCACTTGTCCCGCAGCCGGCCGTTGAAGCTCTCGACAAAGGCGTTGTCGGTCGGTTTGCCCGGCCGCGAGAAGTCCAGCGTGACGCCGTTCTCATACGCCCAGCGATCGAGCGCCTTCGAGATGAACTCCGGCCCAGTGTCCACCCGAATGGTCTTGGGCGCGCCGCGTATCGCCGAGATCCACGTCATGACCGCCACGACCTGCTCACCCCTGATGCCCTGGTCGACATCGATCGCAAGCGCCTCACGGGTGAAAGCGTCGACAACCGTCAGCGCCCGCAACCGTCGGCCGTCGAACAAGGCGTCCGAGACAAAGTCCATCGACCACATCTCGTTAGGCGCCGACGCCGCGGGCTGGCGTTCGCGATTTGCAGCGCTGACGTTGCGACGAGGACGTCTGAGCCGGAGGCTTAACCCATCTTCCCGGTAGAGCCGATAGACGCGCTTGTGGTTCACCAGCCAGCCTTCCCTGCGCAGCAGGATGTAGATCCGGAAATAGCCGTAGCGCACCCGTGCCGCCGCCAGGTCACGGATGCGCAGCCGCAGCGGCGCCTGGTCAGGCTTATGCGACACGTACCGCACCGACGAGCGGTCGACGCCGGGCGCGAGGCAGCTACGCCGCTCGCTGACGCCGTGGGACGCCTGGACCTGCGCGACGATCTCGCGCCGTCGCCCAGGCGTCAGAGCTTTTTTGCGAGCACGTCCTGCAGGATGTGCTTATCCAGGCTCAGATCCGCGACGAGCTGCTTGAGCTTGCGATACTCGTCCTCAAGCTGCTTGACCCGCCGCAGCTCGCCGCCGCCCAGTCCGCCATACACCTTCTTCCAGCGGTAAAACGTCTGCTCCGACACGCCCATCCGGCGGATGACCTCGGCCACCGGCGTGCCCATTTCCGCCTGCTTCAGCGCAAACGCAATCTGCTCTTCCGTGTACCTCGACTTCTTCATGTCCCGGCTCCTTGCACGCGGGCTTAAAAGGGCCGGAAAACTCTCACTCAAACCGGATGAAAAAACAGGGAGGACGTCAACGCAAGGCCATCGTCATGCGGCCTCCGCCCAGAGGGCTCATTCACCGTTCGGACCGCGGCAGCGAATATTCTTTCGTGGACTTCCAGGCCGGACTGCGTCGCCACGGCATCCGCATCTCCATGTCCGGCAAAGGAAATTGCTACGATAACGCGATAGTCGAGACGTTCTTCAAGACCATCAAATCCGAGCTTGTCTGGCGCACCGTCTTCTACACCCGCGTCCAAGCCAAGCGCGCCATTGCCCGCTATATCGACGGCTTCTACAACCTCGTCAGGCGCCACTCCGCACTCGATTACACCAGTCCCGCGCGGTTCGAACGAACCGCGTCACGCTGAGCGAATGCCTCTTCACTTAAACGAAGCAAGTCTAGTTGCTTTGACAAGGCCACTTGGGGTGTTGCGGACGACAAGTGAAAAGGCAAAGGTTTATCCGTGCTCGATCCCCGACTGAGATATGCCGTTGCGGTCGCGCGAGTCGGCTCGTTCTCCGGCGCGGCCAAGGCTGTCGGCGTGACCCAATCGGCGGTCACGAAGAGTGTCGCCGACCTCGAACAACAGGTCGGTTTCGCGATCTTCAACCGGACATCGCGCGGCGTCGCAATGACGCCGGAGGGCCGCGACTTCATCGATCGGGCCGCACGGCTGCTCGCGGATGCGCTCGATCTGCTGGGAGAGCGAGACCGCAACACCGATCCGTTTGCGGGGTTGCTTCGCATCGGGCTGTTTCCGGGCTCGATCGATTGGTTGATCATGGGGCCGGCGATCGGGCTTCTGAAGCGGCGTGCCAGCGTCCGGATCGAAACGGTTTCGGGAAATAGTGAGCGTGCGGTGCAACTGCTCTCTCGCGGAGATATTGATGTTGCGTTCGGGTTAGAGGCAGCCTTCGCCGGCTGGCCACAGTTCAAGAGCGATCGCATCGCGACGGTGGAAATCCTGCCGTTCGTACGCAAGGACCACCCGATCCTAACGCGCCATCCCGTCGACAAGCAGTCGCTGGCGCGGTTCGATTTTGTCGTTCCGTCCTCTTCCGAACCCTACACCCCGATCATCCAGCAGCTGTATGAGCAGGACGGGCAACGCCCGGAAGATCGCATCCACCTGACCGACCACTTCCCGCTGGTTCGTCAGATCGTCGCCGCGACCGATACCATCGGGCTGGTGGCAAGGGCTTTCACAGCAAGCCGCTGGTTTCGCGATGCGTTCGTACCATTGCTCGACACGGGCTTGCTCGACCCGCTGGTGTTGTCATACGCCGCACGCGCGCGATGGCCGATCAAGCCCGCAGGCAAGGACCTGATCGCGCGCGTGCGCCAAGCGTGGATGCCTAGAAGCTGAGTGCCACCTCTCCGCCGATCACGCGTCCTTTGTTGAGTGGCGACAGGCTGGCGCCGACACCGCCGAACGCCGTAGAGAGTGGGGTGTCGCCGCCATAAGTGACCTCGTTCAGCAAATTGCGGCCATAGATCGAGACGCGCCACACGCGATCGGTCGTCGTGTAGGTCAGGCTAGCGTCGAGCATGTCCGCCGCGGGCAGGAAACCGATATTGTTGTCGGTGAAGCGGGCACTATCACGGTGCGTAAAATCGACGCGTGCGGTCGCGGTGCCGACCGAGCCCAGTCGCTGATCGTATGTGATGCCCGCGCCATAGGTCCAAGGCGAAAGCCGCGGCAGCTTCAGATTGCGGTCGACGTCGTTGATGATCCCGTCGCCGCTGATGTCGAAACGGACGTTGCTGTACTGACCGTGGACGTAGCCCACCTGTCCAGACAGCACGAGATTGGGGAATACGAAGAATTGACCCTCCGCCTCCACGCCCTGGATCTTCGCGTCAGCCGTGTTACGAATGACCTGACTGACGCCGAGCGGACCAGGAACGATGATTTCCCGCTGCAGATTGTCCAGCTGGTTATGGAATGCGGCAAGGTTCAGCCGGCTACGGCCGAACTGCTTCTTTGCCCCGATCTCGAAACTGTCCTGCACCTCCTGATCGAACGGCCCCGGCGGGACGCCCGGGTCGGTATTGCGCAAATTGTATCCGCCGCTGCGGAAACCGCGTGTGTAGAGGCCGTAAACCTGAGTCCGGTCATCCGGCTTCCACTGTAGTCCGATTTTCGGCGTAAAGCTTTTCCAGTCATCGGAATCGACGAAGTTGGTATTGCAGATGAGCGCGGCCAGATTGCACCCGTCCGCCCGCAAGGTGCCCACGCGCACGAACTTGCGTTCCCAGCTGTAACGCCCCCCCAGATTGACCGTCAATGTGTCGGTAAAATGCCAGTCGGCAGAGGCAAAGATGCCCCATGTGGTCTGGTCTTGGGTCCCCCCACCCGAAACGATGCGGGTATTGTTCAGCAGATTGCGACGCTCGGCATACCTCAGATCCTGGGTAAAGTAGTATAGGCCGGTAGTAACCTCGACCGCACCGAATGTCCCGGCATAACGCAGCTCGTTGCTCAATTGCTTCTGCGCAATATTGAAGAAGCCGTTGAAGAACGATTGCGGCGTCCCATCGATATCGGTCGCCGTCCGCGACCGAAACTGACGATAGCCCGAGATATTCGTGATGACGCCGTCGCCCAGGCCGATATCGACATTCGTTTCGACGAGCGCCTGGTTCCAGACCGCCTTGTAGAAGCCCGGGAAGTCAATCGACAGACCAAAGGTGTTGCGTGGGAATACGGCGTGGCTTTGAACCGGGGCGCCGTCGCCATCGACATCGCCATGCTCGAAGCGAATATCCATGCGGAAATCGTCGCCGCCTTTGAAGGAGAGCGCCGGGCGGATGATCAGGTCGCGTGACTTGCCGAAACTCCTGCCGTCAAAGCGGTTTCGGAACCAGCCGTCGTCGTCGCTGTAGTATACCGCCAGCTTGGCAGCCAGGACGTCATCGATCAGCGGTCCCGTCACCATCCCACTGACGGTCTTCTTGAGCCCCGTTTCGACGGAAACCTTGGCATTGGCCCCAAAGGTGAAGCGGGGAAGGGTCGTGCGCATCACCACCGCGCCGCCTGTCACGTTACGGCCGAACAGCAATCCTTGCGGTCCGCGCAGCACCTCAACCCCCTCAAGGTCGAAATTGTCGAGGACGACGCCCGCATTGATCCCCAGATACATGCCGTCGACGAAGACGCCGACCGTAGGGTCGATCGAAGGGATGGTGCTGTTGATACCTAGGCCGCGGATCGTGAAGTTGGCGTAACCAGGCGCAGTGCCAACGCCGTCGAGCTGCACGTTGGGTACATCATAACTCAGGCTCTGGAGGTTCTGCACGAACTTCGCGTCGAGCTGAGCTTCCCCGAATGCGGTCATCGCGATGGCGACGTTCTGCACGCTCTCTGCGTAGCCCCGCTTGGTGGCCGTCACGACGATCTCTTCGGAAAGCGCCTCCGTCGCCGTCGGCCTCGCGGCTTCGGTCTGGCCAGAGGGTTGGGGCTCCGGCGTCGGCGACGCCACCGGTGCCGATTGTGCAAATGCCGATCCAGCCCAAACCAAGGCGACGGACGCGAACAGGCAATGTTTCATGGCCCCATCTCTCCCAAGAATTTATGATTATCGACCAACGGAGTCGCGTGGTCGGACGCGGTCGTCCAATTCAATATGCGGGCAATCTATTCCATCGTGTCATAAGTCGCCGGCTCCTGCCGGGGGTTGGACCGCGGCAAGGCTGTCGTTGATCGTCGTCGGGTATTCGGCATGCGTGAAATCGCTTATCTCGCACCAGTGACGCGCGATGTCGTCAGGCGTGAAATCCGCCATGTCGCCAAAGCGATGGCCCCGTGAGCGCTGCCATCGCAGTTTCGAGACATAGCCGGCGCCCACCTCGAAAAGGCCTTTGGTTTCGCTGCAATCCTCGTGAGCCAGCCAGCCTACCAATGGGCTGATCGCCTCCGGTCGCAGCCGCGTGAGCAAATCTTGCGGGAACACCGTTTCCGTCATCCGCGACGCTGCGATCGGAGCGATCGTGTTGACCCGAATATTCTTGGTGCGGCCCTCCTCCGCCAGCGCATTGGCGAGACCGAGAATGCCGAGTTTTGCCGCAGCGTAGTTGGCTTGCCCGAAATTGCCGTAGATGGCGGCGGCGGACGTCGTCATCACGACGCGGCCATAACCCTTGTCGCGCATCACCGGCCACGCCGCCTGCGTGACAGCGCGCGACCCGTTCAAGGGCTCTGTTGCAAACTCTGACACGGTTTCCAAGATTGGGCTCATGTACTGTCAAG
>NZ_LSIS01000371.1:0-11749 GCF_001556365.1 Blastomonas sp. CCH1-A6
GGCCGAGGCAGCCGAAGCGGCGCGCGAAAAGGCACTGACCGAAAAGGCCGAGCGCCGCGACTTGGAAGAGCGCGCCCTGCGCGATGCGGAGCATGCGGTGATCAGCGCACGCGAGAACCATATCGCCTTTGCCGCGCTGATGCTGGTGCTCGCCGGGCTCGCCGGCGGCGCCACCTGGGTGCTGCACGATCGTGGCGAGCTGGAGCGGCGCAAGGTCGCCGCCGGGGCCACGGGCGCGCTCGCGCTGACGGCAGTTCTGATCTTCGTGCTGCGCCCCGGCTTCAACCAGGCCGAGGATATTGCCCTCGCGATGGTGAAGAAGGAGCTGGGGGGCAAGGACGAGCTCGCCGCCAGTCGCGACGGAACCTATATGTGCCGTATCGTGCCCGAGCGCAGCAAGATCACCACATCCAGCCCCGACCCGGTCGAAATCGCCTGGACCGCAAGCGGCTGCGTCAACAATCGCACGCAATACGGGCAGGATGTCGACGGCTGGACCCGGGTGTTCGTGCGCAATGAGGACCAGCTGGTCGCGATCAACCAATTCAACCCCGACACGCGCGAATTCCGCACCGAGAATTTCCAGCTTGGCCTCGACGCGATGAACAATGCGCGCAACATCCGCGCGCGCTATGCCGACAAGACCTGCACCGCGGAGCCCGATCGCATGGCCGAACTGGAGGACATGCAGAAGGCGCTGCGCCAGGCGCTGCCGGCGCAGCCCAACGAGGTGCTGACCTATAGCTGCACGCTCAAGCCCGCCGCCAAGCCCAAGGAATGAGCTTGCGGCGGGTCACTCGCCTTCGCGCTTGAGCAGTTCGGTCTTGATGCCCAGGCCATAGGCATAGCCCCCCAGCGTGCCATCGGTGCGCAGCGCGCGGTGGCAGGGGATCAGCACCGCGACCGGGTTCGCCCCGCAGGCCGATCCCACGGCGCGCACCGCTGCCGGCTTGCCGATACTGGCCGCGATCTGCGCATAGCTGCGCGTCTCGCCGGGCGGAATGTCGGACAGCGCCTTCCAGACGGCTTCCTGGAACGCGGTACCGCGTACGTCGACCGGTATGTCGGCGCCGGTGCGCGGACTTTCGACCTCGGCGACGATCGCGGAGACGAACTGCGCCGCTTCCTCTCCCGCGGGCTTCAATTCGGCGGCAGGAAACCGCTTGGCCAGCGCCTCTGCCTCTTCCTCAAACGACAGGCGACACACGCCCTTGTCGGTCCAGGCGACCAGCATGCGGCCAAGCGAAGTAGCCGCCTGGGTCCAGTGAATCCGCACGCCCTGCCCGCCATTCTTCCAGACGCTCGGCTCCATCCCCATCCGTCCCTTCATCGACTCGTAAAAGCGCGACGGCGCGCTGAACCCTGCTTCGTAGATTGCATCGACCACGCGCTCGCTGTCGCTCAGCGCCTCGCGCGCCCGCTCGGTGCGCAGCGCCCGGGCATAGGCGCTCGGCGAAAGGCCGGTATGCCGGGTGAACACCCGCTGGAAATGCGCGGGCGAATAACCGCATTCCGCCGCCAGTGACGCCAAGGCCAGCGGCTCCTCGCTCGCGCGGATCGCCCGGATCGCGGCGAGCACCGCCGTCTCGTCACGCGCGACATCATCGGGCAGGCAGCGCTTGCACGCGCGCAGGCCAGCGGCCCTGGCGGCAGCGCCATCGGCGAAGAAACGGACATTGGCGCGCGCAGGATGCCGCGCAGCGCATGATGGACGGCAATAGATGCCGGTGCTCAGAACGCCGGTGACGAAGCGCCCGTCATGGCTGCGGTCGCGGCGCAGAACGGCAGCCCAGGCCGCATCCTCGTCCAGATCGATCAGCCCGCTCATGCCCGGTCCACCCTTGCGACAAAGCAGCCATGTGCCGCGTTGTGGGCGTGGATATAGGCGATCTCCGGATCGCCGAACAGATCGCGGATGCCCGCATCGGCCTCGCCGGGGGGCACGAGCCTAGCATCGCGAAGCATTCCCGCTGCATCGAACCCGCGCAGCCCCAATGACCGACCCTGCATCACCGGCGGAAGAGCCTCACGATACTCTGCCGCAATGTCGGCCTGACTGACATAGATGGCAAAGGCGCTGCGATAGGGCGTCGCGACATCATGGCTGACATGGTGGAGCAGGATCAGCTGCTCGCCCACCGGCGCATCGCGGAGCGTTACCCGGCAGGGATAACCGGGTTGCTGGCTTGCGGTGACGCGCACGGCCCGGTGCGAGGCTAGCTCGGCATCGGATAGCGCGAACAGCGGCAGGAAGTCGGCTGGCGGCAGGCCAGCTATGCGGTAGGTCATCGAACATCTCCAAATGCAAGGGATGCCCGCGTTTCTATCGATTGCGGATTTTCGGCGCGTCCCGCTTCATGCGGTCAAAGCAACGATCAGGCAGCGCGGACCGCCTGAGCCAACTGGCGCATCTGTTCGCGCAGCTCCTGCGATTGGCGCGCGACCGCTTCGGCTGTCTGGCTCAGCGCCTCTGCCGAAATATTGGCATTAGCCGACTTGTCCGTCAGCTCGGCAATCTGATCCATCACCTCATCCCCACTGGTCATCAGCGAGCGGAGCGCATCGAGAATATCCCGGCTGGCGTCATGCTGCTCGCTCACGGCCTCGTCGATCCGATCCGCATTGTGCCGGATCATGTCGACATGCCCGTCCACCGAATTGACCGCATCCGACACTTGCTGGGTCATCGCCGAAACGCTGCCGAGGCGTTGTTCCACCAGCGCTGCTGCCGCCTGGGTCTGGCTGGCGAGATTCTTCACCTCCTGCGCCACGACGGCAAAACCCCGACCGGCCTCGCCGGCACGCGCCGCCTCGATCGTCGCATTGAGCGCCAGCAGGTTCGTCTGCTTGGCGATATGCGTGATCATGGCCAGGATGCCCGAAATTTCGCCAGCGACCTCGTGCAGATGGTCTGCCGTCTCGCGGCTCATGCGGCTCGCATGGTGCGCATCGTAGATGTTGCGCGAACTGTCGGCGACCAGTTCGCGCACGCCCCCACCCGTCTGCTGCAGCCGGCGTCCATGGCGATCGATCACCTTCATCGATTCGGCCGCCCGGTTCGCCCGGTCGGCAAAGTTCTGGCTGAAGGTCTGATGCTGCGCGGCGTTGCGCTGCATGTCCTGCGCGCCTTCGCGCATGCCGTTCGCCGCCTTGGCGAGCTGTTCGGACAATTCGGACAGCTTGGCCTCGTAGCTCGCGAACAGCGCATCGATCGTCACCGCGCGGCGATGGCGTTCCTCCTGCCACTGAAGCTGTTCGCGCTGGAGCTTGAGCTCGGCCAGCCGTCGTTCCTGCTCGGCCTTGAGCGCCCGCTCGGCCTTTCCGTGCGAACGATGAATGGCGCGGGCGATGGCGCCGATCTCATCGCGTCGGCGCAGGCCGAGATTATGCGCGCTCACGCTGTCGCGCTTCTCGGGCAGCGCATATTGGGCAAGCGCCACCAGGGGCACCAGCAGATCGCGCGTGGCATAGCCGATGCACCAGCGCACGAACAATCCGGCGCCCAGCATCAGCAGCGAACAGAAAATCAGCGCGGCAATCTGGATGATGTTCAGCCACACCAGGGTGGTCCGCGCGAGGCCTCGCATTTCGGCTACTGCAGCCTGGCTTTGGGCCAATAGCGGATCGACCTGTCGGTGCAGCGCTATCGGTGGATCGACACGCCTGCCCTGACGGTTGAAAGCCACGATCTGCCTGCGCAACTCTGCGATCGCGCCGTCAGCCGGTGCCTTGGCGCGGCGCAGCTGGACCATCCTTTTCGGAAACTCGTGACCGAAGGCGCCCTCCTCTATCCGCTTCCAGTCACGGGTGATGCGACGTTCGCGTGCGTCCAGCTCGGTCAGGGCAGCTTGACCGGTTATCAGGCCCCAGCGCACCTTGGTCGCCAGTCGCATCGTCTCGCGATAGCCATCGCCGAGGGATTGCATCTGCATCGTCGGCTGGATGCGCGCTGTTACCAGATGGCGCGTCGTATACTGGGTAACGCCAACCACACCGATCGCCACAAAGGCCAGCAGCGCGAGCATGGCGAGCATGGCCGTCAGGCTGAAGCGAACCTTGGCTTCCACGCCCATGCTCGCAAAGCCCTTGGACAGATCAGACCGCAAATCTTGAATTTTCCGCATCGGCAAGGCGATTCCATGGTTGGCCAAAGACAAAATGCCATGCTGACCTCATGCCCGCCCGATGCGAAAATTTGGTAAACGCCGCCTTCACGCTAAAGCAAAAAATCCCCATTTTTTGCGGGGGAAGACCGGCTGGACCCGATGTTTGCCGGGCGTCTTGCAATGCAGCAATATGAGTGCTAACCGCCGCGCCGACAGGTGAGGGAGGCCAGCGTCTCCCGCCAAGCGCCTGACGCAATATCATAACGGCAAGGGAAAGCATTCGCGTGGACATTTCCGGCGGGATACAGGCCAGTCTGGCAGGGCGTTACGCCTCGGCGCTCTTTTCGCTCGCGCGCGACGAAAAGCAGCTTGCCGAAGTCGAAACCAGCGTCGCAACCCTGCGCGCTGCGCTGAACGAGTCGGAAGATTTCGCTGCGCTGACCAAGAGCCAGACGATCAGCCGCGCCGCTGCCGAGAAGATCGTCGCGTCGCTGGCCGAAACGCTCAAGCTCGACAAGATGACCGGCAACCTGCTCGGCGTTTTGGCGACCAACCGTCGCCTGGGTCAGCTTTCGTCCATCCTCGCTGCCTTCGACCAGCTGGTTGCCGCGCATCGCGGAGAAGTCACCGCCGAAGTCACATCGGCCTTCCCGCTTTCGGAAGCGCAGCTCGACGAAATCCGCAAGCAGCTGAAGGACCGCGCCGGTCGCAGCATCAAGATCACCGCGAAGGTCGATCCGTCCATCCTGGGCGGCCTGATTGTCCGCATGGGCAGCCAGATGATCGATTCCAGCATCAAGACCCGTCTCAACACGCTCAGCCAAGCGATGAAAGGCTAACATTCTCATGGACATTCGTGCCGCAGAAATCTCCAAGGTTATCAAGGATCAGATCGCCAATTTTGGCACGGATGCGCAAGTGTCCGAAGTGGGCAGCGTGCTGAGCGTCGGCGACGGCATCGCGCGCATCCACGGCCTCGACAACGTTCAGGCCGGTGAAATGGTCGAGTTCTCGAACGGCGTGCAGGGCATGGCGCTCAACCTCGAAGCCGACAATGTCGGCGTCGTGATCTTCGGCTCGGACGCCGAGATCAAGGAAGGCGATGTCGTCAAGCGCACCGGCACCATCGTCGACGTGCCCGTCGGCAAGGGCCTGCTCGGCCGCGTGGTCGATGGTCTGGGTAACCCGATCGACGGCAAGGGCCCGATCGTCGCCGACAAGCGCATGCGCGTCGAAACCAAGGCGCCGGGCATCATCCCGCGTACTTCGGTGCACGAACCCGTGCAGACCGGCCTCAAGGCGATCGACGCGCTGGTGCCCGTCGGCCGTGGCCAGCGCGAGCTGATCATCGGTGACCGTCAGACCGGCAAGACCGCCGTCGCGATCGACACCTTCATCAACCAGAAGGGCGCCAATGCCGGCGACGATGAAGGCAAGAAGCTTTACTGCATCTATGTCGCCATCGGCCAGAAGCGCTCGACCGTCGCGCAGATCGTGCGTCAGCTCGAAGAATCGGGCGCGATGGAATATACCATCGTCGTCGCCGCGACCGCTTCGGAGCCGGCTCCGCTTCAGTTCCTTGCGCCGTACACCGGCTGCACCATGGGCGAATATTTCCGCGACAACGGCATGCACGCGCTGATCGTCTATGACGATCTGTCGAAGCAGGCCGTCGCCTATCGTCAGATGTCGCTGCTGCTGCGTCGTCCTCCGGGCCGCGAAGCCTATCCCGGCGACGTGTTCTATCTCCACTCGCGCCTGCTCGAGCGCGCCGCGAAGATGAACTCGGCCAACGGTTCGGGCTCGCTGACTGCGCTGCCGATCATCGAAACCCAGGCGGGCGACGTGTCGGCCTATATTCCGACCAACGTGATCTCGATCACCGACGGCCAGATCTTCCTCGAAACCAACCTGTTCTACCAGGGCATCCGTCCGGCCATTAACGTCGGTCTGTCGGTGTCGCGCGTGGGATCGGCGGCACAGACCAAGGCGATGAAGAAGGTGTCGGGCTCGATCAAGCTCGAGCTGGCCCAGTATCGCGAAATGGCGGCGTTCGCGCAGTTCGGTTCGGACCTCGACGCTTCGACGCAGAAGCTGCTCAACCGCGGCCAGCGCCTGACCGAGCTGCTCAAGCAGCCGCAGTTCAGCCCGCTGCCCTTCGAAGAGCAGACCGCCTCGATCTTTGCCGGCACCAACGGCTATCTCGATGCGCTGCCGGTCAACAGGGTCAACGAATATGAAGCCGCGATGCTGAGCTTCCTGCGCACCGACCATGCCGACCTGCTCGCCACGATCCGCGAAACCAAGGATCTGGGCGACGATGCCAAGGCTGGCCTCAAGGCTGCGCTGGACGCGTTCGCGAAGACGTTTGCGTAAACTGCTGGCCCCTTGCGCAAGCAGGGGGCCATCGCCCGCCGCTGGTGCGGGATGATGAGCAGGAATTGGCCCCTCGCATGAGCGGGGGTACCGAACAGGGTTTGAAGTTAGGACACCATGGCCAGTCTGAAAGAACTCAAGGGCCGGATCGCCTCGGTCAAGTCGACCCAGAAGATCACCAAGGCCAAGCAGATGGTGGCATCCGCCAAGCTGCGCAAGGCGCAGGCAGCGGCAGAAGCTGCGCGCCCGTACTCGGAGCGGCTTGAGCGTGTGATGGCCTCGCTGGCGTCGAAGATCTCGATCAGCGATTCGAGCCCGAAGCTGCTGGCCGGAACCGGCAAGGATCAGGTCCATCTGTTGATCGTGACCTCGTCGGATCGCGGTCTGTGCGGCGCGTTCAACTCGAACATCGTCAAGGCAGCCAAGCTGAAGGCGCGCGAGCTGGAAGCGGCCGGCAAGACCGTGCTGTTCTATCTCGTCGGCCGCAAGGGCCGCGGCATGATCATCCGCGACTATCCCAAGCAGATCGTGCGCTATTTCGACACCACCAACCTGAAGAACCAGGGCTTTGCCGAAGCCCAGGCGATCTCGGCCGAGCTGATCGCGATGTACGAAAAGGGCGAGTTCGACGTCGCGCACCTGTTCTACAGCAAGTTCCGTTCGGCGCTGCTGCAGGAGCCGGTCGGTCGTCAGATCATCCCCGTCGCCATTCCGGCGGGCAGCGCGGTCGCCAGTGAGGCTGCGGTCGAGTACGAGCCCGATGAGGAGGAAATCCTCGCCGAGCTGCTGCCGCGCAACGTCACGACGCAGATCTTCGGCGCGCTGCTTGAGAACGCCGCGTCCGAACAGGGTGCCTCGATGACCGCGATGGACAACGCCACCCGCAACGCGGGCGATCTGATCAACCGGCTCACCATCGAATATAACCGCAGCCGCCAGGCCGCGATCACCACCGAACTCGTTGAAATCATCTCGGGCGCCGAAGCCCTCTAACCGTCCGAAAGCAGGAAACAGCTCATGGCAACCACCAACAATATCGGCAAGATCAGCCAGGTCATCGGCGCGGTCGTCGACGTGACCTTTGACGGCGAAATCCCCGCCATTCTGAACGCGCTGGAAACCGAGAACAACGGCCAGCGTCTGGTGCTCGAAGTCGCCCAGCACCTGGGTGAGAACACCGTGCGCTGCATCGCCATGGACGGCACCGACGGCCTGGTCCGCGGCCAGAACGTCACCGATACCGGCGCGCAGATCCGCATGCCCGTGGGCCCCGAAACGCTCGGCCGCATCATGAACGTCGTCGGCGAGCCGATCGACGAGCGCGGCCCGATCAACGCCAAGGCCTCGGCGCCGATCCATGCCAAGGCTCCCGAATTCGTCGACCAGTCGACCGAATCGGAAATCCTGGTCACCGGCATCAAGGTCATCGACCTGCTCGCGCCTTATGCCAAGGGCGGCAAGATCGGCCTGTTCGGCGGCGCCGGCGTGGGCAAGACCGTGCTCATCCAGGAACTGATCAACAACATCGCCAAGGGGCATGGTGGCACCTCGGTGTTCGCCGGCGTGGGTGAGCGTACCCGCGAGGGCAACGACCTGTATCACGAATTCCTCGACGCGGGCGTTATCGCCAAGGACGCCGAAGGCAACGCGATCAGCGAAGGTTCAAAGGTGGCCCTGGTGTACGGCCAGATGAACGAGCCCCCGGGTGCCCGCGCCCGCGTCGCGCTCTCGGGTCTGACGATCGCCGAATATTTCCGCGACCAGGAAGGCCAGGACGTGCTGTTCTTCGTCGACAACATCTTCCGCTTCACCCAAGCGGGTTCGGAAGTGTCGGCGCTGCTCGGCCGTATTCCTTCGGCCGTGGGATATCAGCCGACCCTGTCGACCGACATGGGCGCGCTGCAGGAGCGCATCACCTCGACCAACAAGGGTTCGATCACCTCGGTGCAGGCGATCTACGTGCCCGCGGATGACTTGACCGACCCGGCGCCCGCCACCTCGTTCGCGCACCTTGACGCGACGACCGTGCTCAACCGCGCGATTTCGGAACTCGGCATCTATCCGGCGGTGGACCCGCTCGATTCGACCAGCCGCGTTCTCGAACCCCGCGTCGTCGGCGTCGAGCATTACGAAACCGCGCGTGCGGTCCAGTCGACGCTGCAGAAGTACAAGTCGCTGCAGGACATCATCGCCATTCTGGGCATGGACGAGCTCTCGGAAGAGGACAAGCTCACCGTTGCCCGTGCGCGCAAGATCCAGAAGTTCCTGTCGCAGCCCTTCCACGTGGCCGAAGTGTTCACCGGCATCCCCGGCAAGTTCGTGTCGCTGGAAGACACCGTGAAGAGCTTCAAGGCGGTGGTCGACGGCGAATACGACCATCTGCCCGAAGCAGCCTTCTATATGGTCGGCGGCATCGACGAGGCCATCGAAAAGGCCAAGACGCTGGCGGAAGCGGCGTAATCGAGTACTGCTCTCTCCCCCGAGGGGGAGAGATACGGAGGCTTGGTCGCGCAGCGGCCTAGCCGAAGTTGAGAGGGGCTGGCGCACATTCCCTCTCCCAACCCTCTCCCCTCTAGAGGAGAGGGCTTAAAGGAAGCTGAAATGGCACTGCATTTTGAACTCGTCACCCCCGAAAAGCTGGTCCGCTCCGAAGCGGTCCACATGGTCGTCGTGCCCGGCGCTGAGGGCGAGTTCGGCGTGCTGGAAGGTCATGCGCCGCTGATGTCGACCGTCCGCGACGGCCTGGTGTCGATCTACAAGAGCGAAGGCGCGCAGCCGGAAACCATCGCGATCGAAGGCGGCTTTGCCGAGGTCAACGAAAAGGGTCTAACGATCCTGGCCGAACGCGTCTCGGGCTGATTTCAAGCGTTCAAATCTAAAGTTTTACCGTCACCCCCGCGAAGGCGGGGGTCCCGCTTCGCACGCGACGTTGACGAAAAAGCGGGACTCCCGCTTTCGCGGGAATGACGAAGTCCTTGCCCGTCGCTACTTGATCCGCCTGTACCGCCAAGCTTGCGGTTTGCTGCCATCGCGCATGCTCGCCTCGGCCATCAGCATGTCGCCTTCCATCCAGTATCGGATGCGCTGCGGATATTCGTGGTTGGAATTGACGAACACGATCTCCGCCGGACCGCCCTTGACCGCGCGGAAGGCCGCAGCCGGGTTGCCGAACGGCGCGCCGTAGAACATCAAATCGCCATTCTCGTTGCGCGCGATGCGCATGAATTCATAGGTGGTGACCTCGTCGCCGCGGCCGCCGCGACCGGTGCCGAGCATCGTCTCGGCGCGGCAGCCGGTCCAGTTCTCCTCGGTCCAGCGTCCGTCCGCCTCTTCCGAAACCCAGCGGCCCTCGATCCAGCAGGGCAGCGGCGGCGGAGCAGGCAGGCTTGCCATCTGCATTGCCAGCCCGATGATCCAGCCCGTCAGCGCCATGATCGCCCTTCCCTATCTGCGTCCGTCGCGCAGCAGATAGATGCCGCTGGCGATGATCACCCCGGTACCGGCCAGTGCGACGAGATCGGGATAGTCGCGATAGAAGACCACGCCGATCGCGATGGCAACGATGATCTGCACATAGACCATGGGCGCCACGGTTGCCGCCGAACTGCGCGCGGTGGCGAGATAAACGAACATGTGGCTGAAGCTGGCCGACACGGCCACGGTGGCGCAGACGATCACGACATACCAGCTTGGCCAGCCGATGTGCAGCGAAGGCATGCCCGACAGGTGGCCCAGCGCAGCATAGAGGATCAGCAGCGGCGCGGCGACGGCGGCGACCAGGAACTGCATGAGCAGCACGCTGCCCGATCCTGCGGCTCGCGCGTTGCTCATCATCAGCCCGCTCATCCCGAACGCAGCGGCAAGCGGCAGCAGCGCCGCAGGGCCCAGATCGGCAAAGCTGGGCCTCAGCACGATCATCACGCCGACAAAGGCGATCAGCGTCGCCACCCACCTACCCGGGCTCAGGCGTTCCTTGTACAGGATCGAGGAGATCACTGCTGTAAGCAACGGCGCCATGAACTGGATCGAAGTGGCAGTGGCGAGCGGCATCAGGAAGATGCTGGAGAAGAAGGTTACCGTCGCCCCGGCAAGAAAGAAGCCCCGCGCCAGTTGCACCTTGGGTCGCGGAAAACGGAAACCTTGCGGCCCCTCCCGGATCAGCAGCACCAGCCCCAGGCCTATCGCCCCCAGCGTGAAGCGCAGGGCGGCCACCGCCATCCCCGGCCATTGACCGGCGGTCGACTTGATCAGACCGTCCCCGCAGGACAGCAGCGCAAAGCCGAGCAGCGCAAACAGCATTCCTGCGCCGCGATGGCGGCCTGCGCCGTCGCTCTCCCCGGCGTTCGTCGTATTTTCGGCCAAGTCGTCGCGCCTGCTGGTCAGTTGTTAACTTTTGCCCGGCTTAATGCCCGATATTGGCACGGATGCAAGCACCAACGGGGCAGGTGCGGCGCGGCAAGGGCCTAGCAGAACCTGCTGTTAGGACATTGTCAAAGTTTCCGGGCTATTCACCATGAGATATCAGGCGGCTTCCGGCTGCCACCGACACAATCCGGGAAAATCGGTCACCATGAGCGCTTTTGGCAGAAAGAATGGGATTGGACAGATGGGGCCCGGCGCACGGCCGAGCTTTGGCGTCGCCCGCCCGATGAAGGGTGGCGCGGCCACCCCGCCGCCCGAAGCGCGGCTGGGCCTGTCGCTCGATATGGGCGGCGACCAGTTCCCCGATCTCGATTCCGTCGATCTGCCCGGTCTCGACATGATCGACATGACGCCGGAGAGTGCGGCGCTGAACGACGCTATGACGCGCCTTTCGGATCGCGCCAACTCGATCGCGGATACTGGCCCCAAGGTCGAAGGGTTCGAGGCATCGGTCCACAAGATCAAGGAACAGGTGCTGCCGCGCCTGCTCGAGCGAGTCGATCCGGAAGCTGCTGCCACGCTCACCAAGGACGAGCTGGCCGAGGAATTCCGTCCGATCATCCTCGAGGTTCTTGCCGAGCTCAAGCTCACCCTCAACCGGCGCGAGCAGTTCGCGCTGGAAAAGGTGCTGATCGACGAATTGCTCGGCTTCGGCCCGCTCGAGGAACTGCTCAACGATCCCGAGATCACCGATATCATGGTCAACGGCCCTGAGCAGACCTATATCGAAAAGAAGGGCAAGCTGCAGATCGCGCCGATCCAGTTCCGCGACGAGGAGCATCTGCTGCAGATCGCCCAGCGGATCGTCAACCAGGTCGGCCGCCGCATCGACCAGACGACGCCGC
>NZ_LSIS01000037.1:0-9708 GCF_001556365.1 Blastomonas sp. CCH1-A6
ACCCGTTCGTCACCGCCGATGCGCTGCGCCATGCGCTGGGTCGGCAGGCAGAAACCGCGCTCGTCCATTATCTCGACGGCGTGCACGCGCTGGGCCAGGATCTCAGCATCGCGACCGGCCTTTCGCAGACACCGCAAGCGGTGCTCGATCTCGCTGAGAAGAGCGGCGACAATGCCCCCAGCCGTGCCGACGAACCCTATCGTCGTGCGCTCGCGGGCATTTACGCCCGGCTGTGCGCCACGCATGTCGCGCTGACGGGCAAGCAGCCGCCGCGCCCCTCGGTGCTGGCGGGCGAACCCTATGCCAGCCCCGGCGATCTGCGGCGCGATCTGGTGGTGCTCGCCAATGGCCTGGCCGATAATGGCGCGGGCCTGCTGGCGAGCGGCGGCGCACTCGGCCGGCTGATCCGCGCGGTCGAGATTTTCGGCTTCCACCTGGCAACGCTCGACCTTCGCCAGAACAGCGACGTGCACGAGCGTGTCGTTGGCGAGCTGCTCAAGGTCGCGGGCGTGTGCGACGATTATGCCGCGCTCGACGAGGCCGCGCGCATCGCGCTGCTGCGCGCCGAGCTCGGCCATGCGCGGCTGCTGATCAACCGCTGGCACGAATATGGCGAGGAGACGGTCAAGGAACTCGCGATCGTCGAGGCGGCGGCGCAGGCGCACGCGCTATACGGGCCGCAGGCGATCACCGCCTACAATATCAGCAAGGCCGAAAGCGTGTCCGACATGCTCGAGGTCAACCTGCTGCTCAAGGAAGCCGGTCTGTTCCGCCCCGGTCCCGTGCCGCAGGCCGCGATCATGGCGGTGCCGCTGTTCGAGACGATCGGCGACCTCGAAAACGCGCCGCAGATCATGCGCGCCTATTTCGCGCTGCCTGAAATCGCTGCCCTGGTGAAGGCGCGCGGCTATCAGGAGGTGATGGTCGGCTATTCGGACAGCAACAAGGATGGCGGCTATCTGACCTCCACCTGGTCGCTCAACCATGCCAGCCGCGCACTCGCCAAGGTGTTTGCGGAGACCGGCATCGCGATGCAGCTGTTCCACGGACGCGGCGGCGCGGTGGGGCGCGGCGGCGGGTCGAGCTTCGCCGCGATCCGCGCGCAGCCCAAGGGCACCGTGCAGGGCCGCATCCGGATCACCGAACAGGGCGAGGTCATCGCTGCCAAATATGGCACGGTGGAAAGCGCCGAGCTGAACCTCGAGGCGATCACCTCGGCCGCGCTTATCGCGACGCTCGACCATGACGGGCTGAGCGAGGCAGACGAGGCGCGCTTTGCCGCGGCGATGGACATGATCTCGCGCGATGCCTTCCGCGCCTATCGCGGGCTGGTCTATGGCACCGAGGGTTTCAACCAGTTCTTCCGCGCGGCCACGCCGATCAGCGAGATTGCCGATCTCAAGATCGGATCGCGCCCCGCTAGCCGATCGAAGAGCCAGCGGATCGAGGATCTGCGCGCCATTCCCTGGGTGTTCAGCTGGGCACAGGCGCGCATCATGCTACCCGGCTGGTATGGCGTGGGCCAGGCGCTCGGCGGCTTCGCCGACAAGGCATTGCTCGCCGACATGGCGCAGGGCTGGCCCTTCTTCCAGGCGCTGCTCGGCAATATGGAGATGGTGCTGGCCAAGTCGGACATGACCATCGCGCGCCATTATGCCGGGCTGGTGCCCGACGAGGCGCTGCGCGAGAATGTCTTCGGCGAAATCCGCTCGGGCTGGCAGGCCGCGCATGACAATCTCCTGAGCGTCACCGGCCAGTCGCGGCTGCTGGCGAACAACCCCGCGCTCGACACCTCGATCCGGCTGCGCCTGCCCTATATCGAGCCGCTCAACCTGCTGCAGATCGAACTCATCAAGCGCCACCGCGCGGGCGAGGCCGACGAGCGGATTTCCGAAGGCATCCAGCTGTCGATCAACGCGATCGCGACGGCGCTCAGGAACAGCGGGTGATGGGTTTAAGGCAGCGCTATCTGATTTCGGTGCTACCGCGACCGTGCGGGAAGACGATCCTTTTCGCGCCGAACGCAGCCTGAGCCGCGCCGCGCCAGCGGTCAAGCTCCGGAACGTCGGTTTCGATGTCTTCGGGATAGAGATACGTGATCCGCGTGTCGCCCCCACGGACAAGATAGTACATCTCGTCCCAGCGGCTGCTGAGCGGCTCCAGGGCCCAGAGCTCTAGCAGCGTATCGCGGTACTTTTCATAATCGGGCTGCGCGAAGGCGATATAGCTGCCACGATCGAGGAAACGCGCGAGGCTGATATACCGACTTTCCACCAACGCGATCAGCAGGGTGCCCAGCGGACTGAAACTGGTCTCCGCTCGAACGGTCGAGGCGAGATCAGCAATCAGCTCGCCTTTCCATCGCCTGGGCCCCACGTTCCACATTGTTTCCCCCTGTCATACACCAGGCAAGGCTCTGCCCGTCGCTCAGCGCATCTTTGTGCGCCATCCCGTGCGAGGAAGTTTCTGCGCGTCGCTGGGCATGGGCGGATATCTGATCGGAAAATCCCCGAAACAGGAAATGACAAATGACTCTCGGTCATCATAAGGCAGCTCATCTTCGGGCACATCCTGCGGATACACGATCTTTGAGGATGCCCCGCCGTCTTTGATAAAAATTTCGATTCCCAGAGGCACCTTGTCAGGCGGCGGAACGAACCTGAGATCATTCAGCAGCATTACATTTATGTTCTCTTGCTTATCCACAGATATATATTCTATGAATTGCTGCCGTCCGACGTAAACGGAATAGCCAACTCCGCCAAACAGGTCTGCGAGGACCAGGATTCCCCGGTTATCCGTGCCATGCCTCCTCAGAAGGTTGCACGCGACGTCGTGAATGATGTCAGCCATCTCAATTTGCCAATCCTTCATTTCCGCCTGTTCCCTCTCGATTTCGGTGGAGACATACCGGGACGAATGTCGAATTTAACGTGCTTTTCCTTGCCATCGATATTGTACCAGATTTCGATAAAGTCGGGGCGACGGGAACCCTTTGGATAATCAATTTCCATTTTAAGGGACACGTCTTTGCCTAACTTCCGGGCGTCCGCCCATTCCTGCTCAACCATGCGATAACGCCCTCTGTTCAGGGATTTGTCCTGCGCAAAATGGTTGAAGGCATCATTGGGACCGTTGAACCTATGGGCAATGAAATGGCCCCCATCATCGGTCGGGAGACGATCGGGCTTGCCTGCATTGGCCTGAGCCGACCTTGAACGCGGTGTCTGAGCGTTCATAGACAACTCGGGCGCAATGATTTTGCGCGCGTCACCATTTTCATCGAGGTGATAGGTGTATCCGTTGCGCTTGATGGGACGCAGCGGAGGCTTTCTGGCGGGGCGCGGTGGTGCTGGCCTGGCGGGAGGCCTTGGTCTCGGCCAGGGAGCGGGATTGGCCGGGATGCTGCTAGGCAGATGCTGGCGCTTCTTTGCCGCGGGCCGCGGCTTTGGTCTGACTGGTGTCGGCTTTCCGAATGAGCCACTGGCACCCGCACCGCCAAACGGTCCGCTGCCCGGATTAATCCTGCCTGGTTTGCGCGGCTTCGAGCCGCTGGAGGCTCCGGCGCCGCCAGAACCATAACGCCGCCCTTGGCCCGCAAAGGTGAAGCGTCCGTCGTCGGGGTCGTGCCAAGGGTTGAACTTGCGCTCGATCGCCGCGCTTGCGCCAGAATCAGGCCAGTGGCCCGTCCGCATCCAGAATGCAAAGCCGCTTTGCTGCCCATGTGCCGGGTCCCGCATTCTGCCGCTCCTGTGGGGAAAAACGGCAAGAACATATCAGCAACATTTTCCAACAAGTCAATTGTCGGTGCGCCGATCAGCATGGCTTCTGGTCGCGTATTGATCCGTTTTGGATGCATTTCTCGCGTAACAGGCATGACGCATACAAAAACGGCGGCGAACCCATCGGGTCCGCCGCCGCCTGTTACCTTCGAAGGGGAAGGTTTACTGGTTGTTCGTGGTCGTGCCCGGCACTTCGCTGGGAGCGACTTCGCCGTTATCGTCCATCGCGTTGGCCTTTTCTTCGCCAGCCGCTTCGACCGCGTCAGCCTGGTTTTCCAGGGCATCTTCCTGGGCTTCGGTCGGGGCCTGGTCGGCCGCGTCTTCCAGCGCGTCAGCCTGGGCTTCAGCCTGGTCTTCGACCTGGTCGGCCTGCTCGGACTGGCAAGCGCCAAGGCTGATAAGGCCGATGCTGGCAACGCTGGTGAGAATCAGTTTACGCATGTTTCGCTCCACTACCCTGTTTCATGCACAATGCATGAACGCCACTACGGGTGGGTCCACAGGTGGTTGCAAAGCCCTGTAAAAAATTCTCCCGCACGGTGCGTCAGGAGTGTCCGTGACGCGCCGCCTAGCCAAACCGCGCCAAAGCTGCTTAAGAGCGTGCCGGGATTGGGCCTGGAAAGCACGTTTTGACATCATCGCCACCGCAGAATGAGCCTGGCTCGCCGGATAGCGTATCCGGGCCGGGCAAGGCTGTGCCGGATGGCGCGGCCGAAGCGCAGAGCGGCGACATCCAGGCGCTTGCCAAGGGCGGGCGCACCAATTTCCTCGGCTTTCTGCTGCGGCTAGCCGCGCGCCTTCCCTTCCTGTTCATTGCCGGGCGGCTCTATGGGGCCGAGGCGCTGGGCCGCTTCGCCTATGCGGTGCTGGTGGTCGAGTTCGCCGCGCAGATCGCGACCCTGGGGCTGAAGCGCGGCCTGGCCGCCCAGCTCGCGCGAACATCGCGCCCGCACGCACAGGTCGTGGCCGATGGCCTGCTGGTGAGCTTCATCGCCTCGGCGCTCGCCGCGACGCTGCTGATGCTGGTCCCTGAGATCATGTTCCCCAACAGCACCGCGGGCGAGGTCGACCGGCTGCTGCCGCTGGTGATCTTTGCCGTGGCGGGGTCGGACGTCGCGCTGGCGGCGCTGGCCTATCGCTTCGACATCGCCGCCACGGTGCGGGCACGATCGATCATCGAGCCGTGGACGATCAGCATCACCGCCTGGATCTTCTATTACCTCACCCCCGATGACGGGCTGATCCTGTCCTATATCGCCTCGATGGTCGCCGCGTTCATCGCCTCGATCATCCCGATGCTGCGCAATTACGGACTGCCCATGGGCTGGCAGCCGCGACCGCTTAAGCTCGCCAACATGGCGCGGCGCAACGCCCCGCTGGCGGCGGCGGATGCAATCGAATGGGGCAGCCGCCGGCTCGATCTGGCGGTGCTCGGCCTGTTCGCCTCGCCGGCCGTCGTCGGTATCTATTATATCGCGCAGCAGGTGGCGAGCCTGCCGCAGAAGCTCAAGACCAGCTTCGACCCCATCCTGGGCCCGGTGATCGCGCGCAACCTGCAGAGCGGCAAGATGGCCGAGATCGCGCGCCAGGTCAGCCAGGTCGGCTTCTGGATCATCGCCGCGCAGCTGGGCGTCGCGCTGGCGCTGGGCATCCCGGGCGAGGGCGTGATGGGGCTGGTCGGTCCGAATTTCGTCGGTGGGACAGGCGCGCTGGCGTTCCTGCTCGCAGCAGAGGTCGTCGCGGCCACCGCCGCCGTGAGCGAGGCGGCGCTCGTCTATATCGCCCGCCACCGCAACCTGATGATCTCGCTCGCCATGCTGGCGCTACAGGGGGGTTTGAGCGTCGCGCTGATTCTCACCGCGCAGGCGATGGGCCTGCCGCCGCTGTTCCAGGCGGCGAGCGTCGCGCTGGCACTGGCGCTGGCATTGGGCTTTGCCTCGATCGTCAAGGCGCGGCTGCTCTCGAAGCTGCTGGGTGCGCCGGTCAATGGCTGGCGTTGGGCTTTGGTCTGGGCGGCAGCGGCGGCGACGGCGGTGGGATGGGGCTTTACCAAACTGCCCGAATGGGCGGAGCTTGCATTCGGCATTCCCGCCATCCTGGGCGTCTATGGCTGGGTGATCTGGCGGCGCGGGTTCGGCCCCGAGGATCGCGAGCTATTCCGGATGCGCAAGGGCAGCGCCGAATAGCGCTGCCCTTGGCAGGATTGCTTACTGGCCGACGCCCATTTCGGTCAGCAGGCGCTGCGCCCCATCGACCTTGTCCATCGTCCACAGCATGAAACGGCTGTCGACATGGATGGTGCGGTTGATTGCGGCATCATAGGACCAGTCCGACACCACGCCGTCGAGCGTGCCATCGAACGCCAGCCCGACAAACTCGCCGCGCGCGTTGAGCGTGGCCGATCCCGAATTGCCGTTGGTGATGTCGACGGTGGAGAGAAAATCGACCGGCAGCGTGCCCAGCTTCTCGTCGGCATAGCGGCCGAAATCGCGCGCCTTGAGCTTGTCGATCGCGGCCTTGGGCGCGTCAAACTCGCCACGTCCGGTCTGTTTGGCGACCAAGCCCTCAGCGGTGGTAAACGGCGTCCAGATCAGGCCATCGCGCTGCTTGCCCGTCACCTTGCCATAGGTGAAGCGCAGCGAGCCATTGGCATCGGGATAGAGCGTGCGGCCCTGCTCCCTGGCAAAGGCGATCTGCCCCGCCATTACCGCCGAGCGCGCCGCCTGCAGGCGACCAGCACGCTCCTTGGCCTTGTCCTCATCGGCCTTCTGCCCCGGATAGGCGGCGACGGCGAGCTGGATGAACGGATCGGTCGAAGCCTCGAACTCGGCTGCCGGCTTGTCCATCCAGCCCAACCGGTCGGCGGTCACGCCGAGCCGCGTATCGGCATAGAGCCGGTCCATGCCCAGTTCGGCGATCTTGGCCTCGAGCGGCGCGTTGCGCTTGTCCGCTGCGACCTTGGCATATTCGCCCAGCGCCTGCTGGAACAGCACACGGTCGACGCCGGCATCATAGCGGCGCTCGACCTGGGTCAACCGCTCGCGCATCGACAGGCGATCGCGATCCTGGAAGCCCGGCTCGCGCTGGGCGTCGGGCTTTTCGCGTTCCTTGGCCCAGCGATAGAGCAGCTGCGCGGCGGAGAGCAGTTGCGCACGATTGACCGTGGCGAGACGCAGATTGTCCACCCGCGCCTGATTTGATTCGGCGACCAGCGCGTCGAGATCGGTCAGCGCCTGACCGTACATTTTCGTGCGTGCAGGGTCCGCCGCCACCCAGGCACGGAAATCGGCATCGGCCTTGTCCTTGCGACCCAGCAGGTCGATGGCATCGGCGCCGGCAATCTCGCCGAGCAGCTTCTTCTTGTAATTGTCCGAACCCTTCAGGATCGAGGCGTATTTGATTTCGGCATCCTTGTTGCCCTTCACCGCCTTTTCGATCGCGGCGGAATAATCGGCGCGCAATTGCTGGTCGATGGCATAGACCTGCTCGAAATTATGGCGCACCTCGGCCGCCGTCCAGTGGCGCTGGGTCACGCCCGGAAAGCCTGCGACCATCACGAAATCGCCTTCGCGCAGCGGCTTGTCGGCGATCTTGAGCCAGGACTTGGGCTTGTAGGGCACGTTCTCCTTGGCATAGGGCACCGACGAACCATCGGGCGCGACATAGGCGCGGTAGAAACCGAAATCGCCAGTATGGCGCGGCCATTGCCAGTTGTCAGTCTCGCCGCCGAAATTGCCGATACCGCCCGCCGGCGCATAGACCAGCCGCACGTCCTTGATCTCGAGCTGCTGCTGCAGGAAATAGGTCTGCCCGCCGAAATACGGGCGAACGTCGCAGCGGCGATTGGCCTGCTTCTCGCATTCGGCGATCAGCGCCTTGCGGTTCGCTTCCAGCCGGTTGTAGCGATCGAACCCCGAAAGCTTGGTGGTGATGCCCTTGTTCATCGCAGCGGTGACATCGCGCAGATCCTCGATCACATAGATGCGCGATCCAGGGGCGGCGGGCAGTTCGTCGCCAAGGGTCTTTGCGAGAAAACCATCGGTCAGATAGTCCTGGCCCGGCTTGGAATTATACTGGATCGATCCGTAGACGCAGTGATGATTGGTCGCGACCAGCCCTTCGGGGCTGACGAACGACGCCGAGCATCCGCCCAGCGAAACAATCGCATTCAGCGGCGCCGCCTTGAGATTGCCGAGATCGGCAGGCGAAAGCTCCAGTCCGGCCGCTTTCAGCTTGTCGCCCAGCGCGGGCGTCTGGCCCGGCAGCCACATGCCCTCTTCGGCGAGGGCAGGCACAGACATCAGCAGGGCGGTGGAGGCAAGCAACAGGGAATGGCGCATCAGAAACTCCGCAACGGGGGCCGGGAAATGGCAGGCGGCCCAGATAGACCGAGCCCTAAAACGGGGCAAGCATCCACGTCTCGGGTCCCGGCTGTTGGCCGGGGCAGATTGTGACGAATCGCTATCGTT
The DNA here is from genome assembly GCF_001556365.1 of Blastomonas sp. CCH1-A6. Classification (NCBI taxonomy): domain Bacteria; kingdom Pseudomonadati; phylum Pseudomonadota; class Alphaproteobacteria; order Sphingomonadales; family Blastomonadaceae; genus Blastomonas; species Blastomonas sp. CCH1-A6. The sequence continues at coordinate 8,252 of NZ_LSIS01000037.1, forward strand.
CGCTAGCTAAGTTGATTCCCAATACATGACCCGTGAAAATACGGTTTTATCTTCATTTCTGCGCTATACCCGAAATTAACCACCGCATATCGCGGCCGTGCTCGGCTCTATGGTGCCTTGTTGCGCTGGTAACCTGGCCTTCATCATGGGCTTTTACTGCCAATTAAAACCGGGATTTTAGAGCAGAATTCCAGGATTGGCCGAACACGTGGCCCCTCTGACCCGTTCGCCTTCCCAGGCCCACCCGTCATCAGGGTTATGGTTGCTCCGGCGTTAACCATTATTTGACAAAGTCAGACGTAAAACTCTGTCAAGTTCCGGGGGGACAATATCATGCACAAGACCTTAAATGTTGGCAGTTCTGCCAATATCCAGAATTCCGCTGCGCTAAAAGATCAGCTCCTGACGGCGCTGGGCGAATGTGACAAGGTCACAATCGATGCTTCGCAACTGCAGGAAGTCGACCTTTCGTTTTTCCAGACGGTCTACTCCGCGCATCTGTACGCGGTAAGCAACGGAAAAACCGTCGAATTTACCGACGACGCCAACAAAAAGCTCGCCGCGACCCTGGCCCGTGCCGGCCTCGCCGATCTGCTACCAACTGCTAACCTCAATTCCTGGCTCCATGGAGGACTCCCGCAGTGACTGCCTCGATCCTGACTGTTGACGATTCATCCAGCCTTCGCATGGCCATCCGCATCGCGCTAAATGGCGCGGGCTATGATGTCAGCGAGGCCGTGGATGGCCTGGACGGCCTGAACAAGGCCAAGGCTGCCAAGTTCGACATGATCATCGCCGACCTCAACATGCCCAACATGAACGGGCTGGAGATGATCCGCGAAATCCGCAAGCTGCCGATCCAGCTCGGCACGCCGATCATCTTCCTCACCACCGAGTCCGATGAGGCGATGAAGCAGGAAGCGCGCGCTGCCGGGGCCACCGGATGGTTGGTCAAGCCTTTCGTGCCCGACCAGCTGCTCCGCATCGCTGCCAAGGTGCTCGGCCGGTGAGCGCGCAGGACCCCATTGCCGCATTCCGCGTCGAGGCCGGCGAGCTGCTCGGCGATATCGAACAGGCGCTGCTCGACCTCTCGCACGACCTGACCAACCGCGATCTGGTGGACAGCGTGTTTCGCGGCCTCCACACGCTCAAGGGTTCGGGGGCGATGTTCGGCTTCGATGCCCTGGCCGGCTTCACCCATCATTGCGAAACCGCGTTCGACCGCGTCCGCAAGGGCCAGGTGCCTGCCACCGAGGAACTGGTCGCCGTCATCCTGTCCGCGATGGATCACATGCAGGCGCTGGTCGATGGCGACGGAGCGGGGCTCGAAGCGGTTGGCGACGAAATACTCGACCGCCTGCACCAGGCGATCGGCGCGGCCGACGCGTCAGTGGCTGTCGAGCCCACCGCCGCATCCGTTGCTGCCCCCCTTTCCGCGCCCGCCGCTTCCGGCTGGC
>NZ_LSIS01000372.1:0-367 GCF_001556365.1 Blastomonas sp. CCH1-A6
TCGGCGATACGCGTATCGCCGAAATGCTCGACGGCATCGATTTCTTCTCCGCCACCTATCGCCTGTTCAAGCTCGATGATCTCGAGCCCGAATGCGAGGATTACGGCCAGGCGGTGGTCTATCTCGGCACGGTCGAGGGCGAGGAGCGCGTGTTCACGCTCGACAAGCATCACGAGATCGAGCGCGGACGCATCTTCCCGATCTGCGGCAACAGCTGGAAGATGCTGGCCGACACGCGCTTCGCGCCGCATTTTCAGTTCATCGGCGATTTCTCGACGCATTATGGCGTGTTCGCCGGATGCGGCGGAGGGTTGCCGTTTGCGCAGGCGGCGGGCGATGGCGGGGTGGTGGCGGCTGGGTGCTGTTG
>NZ_LSIS01000373.1:0-9632 GCF_001556365.1 Blastomonas sp. CCH1-A6
TTCCAGCAGTTCGCCCGCCACGCTCTGGCCGCGAACGACATTGGCATCGACGTCCGAATAGCTGCCCGAGATACCGAGCACCACGCCATCGCGCGGCAGATATTCGAAACCGCCGGTGATGAAATAGCCGTCGAAGAAGTCGCGACGACCGGTGGTCAGCGCCGTCGGCATCGCCGTGGATTTGCCGTTGATGTAACCGCCGCCCAGATACAGCGCAAAGCTGCTGTCGAGCGAGGTCGAATCGGTCACGGCAGCTTCCTGGCCATCCTGTGCAGCGGCAGCCGCAGCCATCGCGCCCGGAAGCGCCATGCCGTTGGTGGCAGTGGCGGCGATGCCCATCGGCTGGCCGATCATCGCGATCGTGCCGCCCATGTTGCCGGACAGAGCCGACTGCATGCGGGTGCGGTGGAAGCGCGAGCTGGCCGACAGCATGGCTTCACCGATGTTCAGACGGGCCGATTCGGTGAACGGAGCCAGCTGCTCGAACGTCGCCTGGATCTGGGCGGCCGACATCAGGTCGGTGCGCAGATACACGTCGGCGAAGGTACGCTCGGCGCTGCGGTTGCTGTCCAGAATGCCCGCATAGGAGCGCTGCACGGCCGAACCGCTGGCGATCACGTTGCGGTACAGACCTGCGGTGATGCGCATGTCGACGGCATTGGCGCTGGTGGTCAGCACCGGCGTCAGGATGGCGCTGATCGGAGCGGCGGAGTTGAACGCCGCCGTGATCGCGCCGCCCGTGGTGACGATGCGGTAGGTGTCGCCATTCTTGATCGTGTAGCCGGACACCGGCGAGACGATCACGCGGCCACCCAGGCTGGCTGCGCCGGTGATCGCCAGGCGATCCGACACGCCGTTGCCGACATCGACCGCAAACTGCGTCGCCGAGGACAGCACGGCGCTGCCGTCGATGGTCAGCGTGCCGATGCTGCCGACGCCGCCCGGCGCGATCGTGCCCATGATGCTGGTGACGAACGGCGCCTGGATGGTGCCGGTGCCGGTCAGCAGGCCAGCCGCCAGCGTGTAGTCACCCACCGAGCGCAGGCGACCGTTGACGTTGACGGTGCCACCCGTCTGGGTGACGTCGATCAGGCTGGAGAGGTTGCCCGCAGCAGCGATGGTGAGGCCGGCGGTGTTGGCCACGGTCAGGCGGTCGATGGTGACGACGCTCGACAGCGTGGTGGTGCCGGCGGCGCTCAGGGTCACGTCGAAATAGCGACCGGCCACGCCCGTGCGGTTGTTGGGGTTGATGTTGTTGGGCACGAAATTGGTCGCACCCGGCAGACCGTTGGCCAGCGTCGCGGTGGGCAGCGGACCGGTGCGGAAGATGCCGCTGCCGTTGCGCTGGGCTTCTTCGGCCAGCTTCTGCAGCGCGGCCAGGCTTTCCGCGCTGGCGGCTGCGCTCAGCGGCGTGCCGAGATCAGCCGTTGCGAGCTGGTTCTGCAGACCAGCCACGGCATTGTCGCCCGTGCTCAGCGAGTTGATCATGTCCGCGCGGGTCAGCGTGGTCACGGCCGCTGCCGGGGCAGCCTCGGTCGCGGTGGCGGCAGCGGCGGGGGTTGCCGCAGCAGCCTCGGTGCCGACCGTGGTGTTCAGCGCCACCTGTTCTGCACCGCCGCTCAGCTGACCGTTGAGGTCGGCGCGGCCGATGCCCGAGACCACCGCTGCACCATCGGTGGTGCGAGCGGGCGGCGTGAAGTCGCGGCGGGTCGCCAGATCACGGCACTCGTTGAGGCCGAGGCCCTGGATACAGACCTGGCCGAAATCGGGATCACCGCCGGCAATGCCGAGGCCCAGACCGGTCGGGATGCCGTTGACCACCTGGCCGCTGGCATTGATGATGTTGTAGTTGGGGTCGAGCGTCGTCACCCAGCGGCTGGCGTCTTCCCAGTTGCCGTTGCCGGCGGCTGCGGTGACATAGCGATAGGGGTTGGTCGCAGCGATATAATCCCAATAGAGATAGAGCGGCTGGTAGAAGCTGGTCGTGCCATAGCTGCTGAACGCCTGCGGGCCGAAGAAGCGGCTGCCGCCCGACAGCACGCCGATCTGCAGGTTCTTGGTCGACAGCGTGTTGCGCGATGCGGTGAGGATCAGCGGACCGCCCGAGTCGCCACCTGCGGTGGTGCCTTCGCCGGGAAGCGCATCGTCGCGGTGGATGTTGATGTCGAACTGATTGGCACCAGCAGTGCCGCGACGCGGATCGTCAAAGTCCAGATTGTAGAGGTTCTGGCCGAGCGGCGGCGTTCCGGGCGCGGCAGGACCGAACAGGAAGTCGTTGCGGTCGTCGAGCGAGGCGAGCGCGCCCAGCATGTTTTCCGCAGCACGGCGGCGGAAGTCGACACCCTGCGTAGCGCCTGCGGTGCCGTTGCCCGAGCGGCCATAGCCGGTGATGGTGACGTGATAGCCGGTGCCGCGAACCGGATCGATCGTGGTCGGGGTCGGCAGCGGCGAGAACAGCAGCGCCCAGGTGGGGATGCGGGCAGCCGGCGTATCGAGCGTCGCCAGCGCGATATCGGCTTCAAGGAAGCCGAGCGCCTGCGGGTTGAGCAGCGAGCGCGGATCGTACTGGATCTGGCTGATGTTGAATACGTTCAGCGCGGAATTCGAACGGAACGCATTGGCGGCCCAGTTCTGGAAACCGGGGCGCGCGTCGACATTGAAGGAGAAGGCGGCCGGAACGGTGCCGTCGATGCTGCTGTAATCGGTCGCGAGGCGATCGTTGACGCAGTGCGCGGCGAACAGCACGGTGCGCGGATTGATCAGCGTGCCGGTGCAGACAAAACCGTCGTTGCGGAAGAACATGCCAACGCCGTTCACGCCGCCCGCATTGTCGATAATCTGCGTCGGGGTCTGGTTGTTGTTCGGAACAATGGCGAGCGCCGGAGCGGAAGCCAGCGCGACGGCCATCGCCGTTGCCGCGGTTCCGCCCAGAATTGCCTTGTGAAGGTGGGAGGTCTTGAAGGTCATGAATTTCCCCTGATCAACGTTTTGTTGATCGGGGAAATTAGCTGGAGCGGAACGAAAGGCAACGCAGGCCGTTGAAGTGCGTTCCGATTGTGGCGATCTGTTGCCGCTTTGACACATTTTGTTACAGAAACGGCATGAAAACGGCCCCGACCCCCCAGAATGAGGGGGTCCGGGGCCGTTGAGTAATCGTGCGGACGATTACTTGCCGAGCGTTTCGGTGAGAAACCAGGCACGTTCCTGCGCCTGATCGGTCCAGTCGTCTACGATTCCGTCAGTGGCATTGTCCCCGGCCTGTCCGGCGAGTTCCTTGACCTCGCGCAGCTTGGCGACAAAGGCGAGATTGTCGTCGCGCAGCTCCTTGAGCATCGCTTCGGCCGACACGCCCGACTTGTCATTGTCGGCAATCGAGCTGCGGCGCGCGATATCGCCGATCGAGGTCAGCGTGCGGAATCCGTTCTTGCGCACGCGCTCGGCAATCGCGTCGGTAATGGCGAGGATCTGCGTCGCCTGATCATCGAGCAGCAGGTGATATTCGCGGAAATGCGGACCCGCGACATGCCAGTGGAAATTCTTGGTCTTGAGGTACAGCGCAAATCCGTCGGCCAGCAGACCGTTCATCGCTTCGGCCAGTGCCTTGCCGGCATTGTCGCCCTTCTTGTTTCCCATGACGTGCTCCTGTTCTTGCTGCGGATGCGGCTAACATAGGTTGGTTTTGTGCGATTCCCATGGCGATTTGTCGGTTCGCGCCGATGCAGCGGGTGTTTGGCTCACACCAGCCCGAAGGCGCCGAGCGCGAGCGCAAGCCCGATGGCGGTGATGACCAGCCCGGCAGCGATCCGCGCCGGGCGGATGGGCCAGGCGGCAAGCCGCTCCTGCCAGATGATCGCGGGCATGAGTCCCAGCACCGTCCCTGCCCAGCCACCGATTAGCGGCCAGACCCAGTCATGGCTGCGCGCGGCGGTCGCCGCGACGATGAACTGCCCCTTGTCGCCGAACTGCAGGATGAACAGGCCGAGCATTCCGGTGAGCAGCGGCCCCGTACGCCATCCCGGCAGCGTATCGACCGGCCGCCGTGGAGCGAGCATGCCGAGCCCGGCAAAGAGCAGCGACAGCGCATAGAACAGCCGAAGCGCATCGAGGCTTATCCAGGTTCCGACCACGACGCCGCCCAGTGCGCCGATCAGCGCCATCAGCCCGCAGGCCAGCGCGACGCCGATCGTCAGCAGCACGGGCCGGGCAAAGCGCTGGCCCAGAGCGGCGCACAGCAGTTGCGCGCGGTCGCCCGTCTGAACGATCGCGGTCAGCAGCAATGTGGTGAGAAAGGCTTCCATCCCTGCCGACGTTAGCGCCAATCAGCGCACGCCGCGCACCGCAATCGAGGCCAGCATCGCCGCGCGCATCTCGCCATCGCCCGAATCGCAGGCGATCGCCTCGTCCATCGCATCGAGATAATGCGCGGCCATCGTCCGGCTCCAGCCTTGCGCAAGCAGATGCTCAAGGCCGTGCGCTAGATCGCTCACGCAAGGCAGCGCATTGACCTCTGCCATGTGCCGCATCTTGCCCAGCTCGCGCTGCAGTTCGGTGCGTGCGACGCGGCGGGCGAGCGCACGGATATGCCCGGCCTGCATGCGCAGTTGCTGGCGCGCGAGCTTCAGCCGGTCCTGCGCGGGGTCCGAAGGCGAAAACTGCTGCATGGCGATCCGCTCCTGCAAGGCACCGGCCTGCATTCGGCCGGTCTTGCACAAGGTTCGCACGCATCAGTTAATTTTCGGGTAAGCGCCTTTTGCGCCGCAGCGAGCCGGCCCGGAACGCCGCGCTGCTTGACAAGCCAGCGCCCATCCGGCATGGGCCGCCTTCACGTTTGAAGGGCGGCCGCATGTGCCGCTCTTTGTGTTTGTGATTCTCTGCAGGGCCCGGCAGCCGCCGTTTCCTGCACCCGATTTCTAACCCGAAGGAACAGGTCATGGCCAAGCCAGCCACCGTCAAGATCCGCCTGGTCAGCACCGAAGGCACCGGCTTCTTCTATGTCACCAAGAAGAACCCGCGCAACATCACCGAGAAGATGACCTTCCGCAAGTACGATCCCGTCGCGCGCAAGCATGTCGAGTTCAAGGAAGCCAAGATCAAGTGATCTTGTCCGGTCTGTGACGATGAACCGGCGATTCAGCGCCGGTTCAATCGCAACGGACCAGGGGTTTCGGCGTATTTTCCGCTTTATGGAAGCCTGATCCCGATGCTGAACCTGCCGATGAAATCCGTTGCCGCCGCGCTGCTCGCCAGCGCGGCGATTGTCGTGCCTGCCGCGCTGCCCAGCGCCGCGATCGGCCAGGCCGCAACCCAGGGCGACGAGCTGGCGCAGGTCTCGCGCCACCTGAAGGCGATGCAGTCGCTGCGCGCGAACTTCACCCAGACCGACCGCAGCGGCCAGACGCTCAGCGGCACGCTGACGCTCAAGCAGCCGGGCCGCATCCGCTTCGAATATCAGAAGGACGCGCAGCTGCTGATCGTCAGCGACGGCCGCGCGCTCACCATGATCGACTATCAGGTAAAGCAGGTTCAGCGCTGGCCGATTCGCAACTCGCCGCTCGGCGCGCTGCTCGATCCCAGCCGCGACCTCAGCCGCTATGGCAAGGTCGTGCCGACAGGCGACCCCAATGTCGTCAGCGTCGAGGTGCGCGATCCCAAGCGCCCCGAATATGGCGTCATCACGCTGATCTTCACCCGCAGCGGCTCCGCGCCGGGCGGCCTGTCGCTGGTCGGCTGGGTCGCGCTCGATTCGCAGAACAAGCGGACGACCATCCGCCTCTCGGGCCAGCAGTACAATGTCGCCGTGGCGGACACCGCCTTCGCCTGGACCGACCCCCGCGCCAAGGGCCCGCGACGCTGATCGACCCGCAAGCTGAGCGCGTCGCCTCGCTGAACTAAGCACTCCCTCCCCCTTGATGGGGGAAGGCAGCGAGACTTGGCGACAAAGGAGCCTAGTCGCAGCGGTGGGGGTGAGGGCGCGTCCGGACGCAGCCTTTGCGCCCGTTAACCCTATGGCTTCATCCCGCACCATCATCCCTAACCCACCCTACCCCATCAAGGGGGAGGGCTTTCGATCGTGCATCCTTTCTCGTCACCCCCGCGGAGGCGGGGGTCCCGCTTGTCTTTCACCAGCACAGCAAAAGCGGGATTCCCGCGTTCGCGGGAATGACGAAGGTCTTTGGAGAAAATCGCACTCGCCCCCTGACGAACCGACGCGCGCCATCGACGAACTGCGAAAGATTCTCAAATCCGTTCACATGGGAGAAAGCCTTCTCCCGTTAGAACGGTTTTCGAAGACGGCGACGAGGTTTCCCCCTGTTACCTGGTCGAACCACCGGCTTCACCCAAGCGTGACGAACGCAACAAAGAACCCTCGTTCCAATGCCCCCGGGACGAGGGTTTTTTGCGGCCTGCCTAACGTTTAGGGCTTGGGTTAGAAGGAATCGCTGGCTAGAGCCTTGCCCATGGCTGCCCCTCTCAAAATCGCTTCGTGGAACATCAACTCGGTCCGTTTCCGGCTCGCCTCGGTGCAGCGGTTCCTGGCCGAGGAGCAGCCCGACATCCTGTGCCTTCAGGAAACCAAGGTCATCAACAACGACTTTCCCGAAGGCCCCTTCCGCCAGCTCGGCTATAATTTCCAGAAGCTTCACGGCCAGCCGATGCACCATGGCGTAGCGATCATCAGCAAGATGCGGCTGAGCGACGACAACCGGCTCGACTGGCAGGCCAATGGCGAGGCGCGGCATATCGGGGTGAGCATCACCGGGCCCCTGGGCGGCACGGTGCGGCTGGAAAATGTCTATGTGCCCGCCGGCGGCGAGATTCCCGACCGCGATCTCAACCCCAAATTCGGCCAGAAGCTCGATTTCCTCGAACGCATGACGCAATGGTCGCGCGGGCTGGACGGGCGCACGATCATCCTGGGCGATTTCAACATCGCCCCGCTCGAATCGGACGTGTGGAGCCACAAGCAGCTGATCAACACCGTCAGCCACACCGCGATCGAGATCGAGCGGCTGAAGGCGCTGCAGGACGCGCATGGCTGGGTCGATATCGGCCGGAAGTTCTATCCGGCGCCGCAGCGGCTCTACACCTGGTGGAGCTATCGCGCGCGCGACTGGTCGGTATCGGACAAGGGCCGCAGGCTCGACCATATCTGGGTCTCGCCCGATCTGGTCGAGGCGGTGAAGAGCCACCGCGTCGTCGAGCCGTGCCGCGGCTGGGCGCAGCCGTCCGACCATGCGCCGTTGATCAGCGAGTTCCTGTTCTGATGGCACGCGCCTCGGGGGGAGCGCGATGAATGCGCGTGCTGCGGCCCGGGCGCTCGATGCGCTGGCCCGGGGCTGGGACATCATCTTAGAGAGCGAAACCGGCAGGCTCGCGCTGCGCCCGGTCGAGACCGGCGGCGCACCGTTGGGCACGGGCCGCAAGCTGCTGATCTCCGCCGCGCGCGCGATCACGCTCAAGCTCGCCAACCAGAAAGAGGCCGCGCGCCCCGATGCGCCGGTGCTGATCGCGGTGCCCGGCGCGCTCGACAGCGCCCGCGCGATCGCGATTGCCGATCCCTCGCTCGATCTTGCGCAGCCGATGAAGGGGCCGTTTGCAGCCCAGCCCCTGCCCGCACCGCAAGCTGCCGAAGCCGCGATGCAGCTCGCGCGGCTCGCGGGATTGCTGCCCGCCTATCACTTGCTGGGCGATGGCGAGGTCGATTTCGACGCTCCGGTCGTCACCCCCGCCGATGTCGCCGCCTATGCCGACCCGGCGCAGCTGCGCATCGCCGCGCGCGCGCGGCTGCCGGTGAGCGCCAGCGAGAGCGCCGAGATCGTCGCCTTCCGATCGGACGCCGATTTCCACGAGCATGTCGCGCTGATCGTCGGCACGCCCGATGGCAGCATTCCGGTCGTCCGGCTGCACAGCGAGTGCCTGACCGGCGACGTGTTCGGCAGCCTCAAATGCGATTGCGGGCCGCAGCTCAACGGCGCGCTGCATGCGATGGCGCACGCGCGCTGGGGCATCCTGCTCTATCTGCGCCAGGAAGGGCGCGGCATCGGGCTGATCAACAAGCTGCGCGCCTATCAGCTGCAGGACCAGGGGCATGACACGGTCGATGCCAACAACCGGCTGGGCTTCCCCACCGATGCGCGCGATTTTGCGGTGGCGGCGCAGATGCTGAAGGCGCTGCGCGTGCCCGCCATCCGGCTGATGACCAACAATCCCGAAAAGCAGGCGGTGCTCGCCAGCCTGGGCGTCGAGATTGCCGAGCGGCTGCCGCTGCAAATCGAGGCCAATCCGCACAATGCGCGCTATTTGGTGACCAAGCGCGACCGCACCGGCCATCAGCTGTGAACGACACTGTCCGCGTCGATACGGCAGCGCTGACCGTCAGCTTAAGCGACTGGACCGTGCCGTGCACCATCGGCCGCAGCGGCGCCTGCTCCGCCGAGGCCAAGCGCGAGGGCGATGGCTGCACGCCCAAGGGCAGCTGGCCGATCCGCGCCGCGCTGTTCCGCCCCGGCCGCAGCGTCCCTCCGCCGGGCTTCGCGCTGCCCTGGCGCTGGACGCATGCTGCGGACGGCTGGTCCGACGACCCCGCCGACCCGGCGTACAACCGCCCCGTCCGCCTGCCGCACGGCTTCAGCGCCGAAACCCTCCAGCGCGAGGACATGCTCTACGACGTGGTGCTGGTGCTCGGCCATAACGACGCGCCCCCGGTACCCGGCGCAGGCAGCGCGATCTTCTTCCATTTGTGGAACGAGGCGAAGCCTGCAGCAGAGCGCAGCACCGAAGGATGCGTGGCCATCGCGCGCGCGGATATGGAGGCGTTGCTGCCGATGCTCGGGCCGGGGATGGTGCTGGAGATCGGGTGAGCGGGGCTGGGCGGGGTTTGGAATGTCCGCTTTTAATGGGTTTTCCGTAAGCGCCTTATGGCGGGCGTTGGGTGGATTTGTACCGGGAAGCTGTTTAGCTTGCCGCTATGCGAACCCACTTAGAATTCCGATCAGATGATCTCTTTGATGCTCAAATCAGCTCTGACTTGCCACAAGGTAAAAAGGTTGCAGACCTGTTGAGATCCATGCTGCCCAGTGTCGGATTTGAGGTCGAAGACCTAATTTTGGAGGACTGGGGATGGTCGGTCAGATTGCGTCACGATCCATTCCCGCTCTGGATCGGCTGTGGTTCGTATCCGGAATATGAGGACGGCTTCTTGTGCTTTATCGAGCCATCAAAGCCGTATGTACGGAAGTGGCTCAAGCGCATACCGACGCAGCAAGCTGTTGAGCGACTTGGGGATGCCGTCGAGCGTATCCTGCGAGGCAGCAAAGGCGTTCGCGGCTTGCGCTGGTGGACTGAAGCAGAGGTACAGCAAAGGTAATCATCTGCTTCGGGGTCTTTTTTGCACAGTAGTTTTCGTCCATCTCGGCTCCTTAGCCGCCCCCTCCGCTCAGCCTGAGCTTGTCGAAGGCCCCGCGATACGACCAGCGTGGGCGCGGGTCCTTCGACGACGCGGGCTGACGCCCGCTGCTCAGGATGAGCGGGCGTGGGTGAATGGGTGACCTTGGCGAGACGGATGAAGGCCGGCCACTCACGGTAAGACAAAGCGCCTTCCCCGCTCTGCAAGGGAGGGGTTAGGGGTGGGT
>NZ_LSIS01000374.1:0-564 GCF_001556365.1 Blastomonas sp. CCH1-A6
TCACCCTGCTGTGGATGCCGCCGGCCGAGGAAGCGGCGCGCGCGGAAGGGTGGCTTTACGAGGGTCGGTCAACATCCGGCGTCGATCCGTGGGAGTTGCTCAAGGGCTTTACCGACCGCAGCGACCGGGTGCTCAATCTGGTCGAAGGCTTCGTGCCCGAGGTCCGCTGGCTCGACGACGCCGAGACGCTGACCTACCTGCACAGCACCATCTCGACCCGGCGCCAGCGGGTGCGCGTCCCCGAAACGCCGATGCACCTGGACGCGCTGCTCGCCGACGAGCCGCTAACCGGCGGGCTCGAACCGCGCTTGGGCGACCATCATCTCCGCACGCTGACGATCACAGGATTCCCGAGCGTCACCTTCCCCGGTCTGCTCGACGAGCTGAACCGGCTCGCCTTCGAGTATCGCTGGTCCACCCGCGCGATCATGCTCGACAAGACCGACGCGACCAAGTTGCTGGCCAAGATCAGGCGGCAATGGTTCGCCAAGCGCAAGTCGGTCGCGGCGATCCTCAAGGAAGTCATGACCAACGAGGCGTCCACGCTGCTCGACAGCGACGCCT